>JAUNBK010000165.1 GCA_030527105.1 Planctomycetia bacterium | reverse complement strand
AAATTAACGTCGACACCATTCCCGCTGCCGATGGTGACGGAAGTCGTCACCTTGCTGCCGCTCAGATCCACGCTGTTTAACGCCTTGTTTCCTATCCCGAAATTGACCGTCGTCAGTCCAGTACAGTTCGTCATTGAGACTGTTTCTAACACATAATATCCGCTGATGCCAATATCCGTCAAGCTGGTGCAGCCATTGGCACTCACGGTAGTGAGGGTGCCGGTACTCCCGGAAATCAAGTTGTTGAACGCAGCATTGTTTATCCCCGCACCAGAAGCCACCAAGCCCGTGAGGGTGGAATTGCTGTTGGCGGCAGTAAGAGCATTCGTGGGGGACACAGAGAGTGTGCCGAGGTCGCAATCGGTAAGCGTCAAACTCGTGAGGTTGGTATACTCCGACAAATCCAAATCGCCCGTCACGTTGGAAAGATTGAGCGTGGTTACGGTGGTTTTGTTGGTGCCCACGATGGAATTCACCTGCGCGCCCGGGATGTTTGCCGCCCCGGAATAAGTCAGTCCAGTGAGTTTCGTTCCGGTATTGCTAATCGTTGTGGGTACACTGTTGAGCGTAAGCGTTCCCAAAGCAGAAGTGCTGCTCCCCAGCGTCAAACTCGTAACAGATGTTGGCAACACTACAGACATGCTGTTTCTCACTCCCGAGAGCGAGACCGTCGTAAGGTTGGTAAAATCGGACAAATTCAACGTCAGACCTGTGGAAGTTCCTGTCGTCCGTGTTATTACCAAACCTGTTGGTGCGTTATTATCGCCAGTCGGAGTAATCGTGTAGTCATCTTCACTAAACCCCGCACTCTTAAGCGCAGCCTCCAAATCCGTCACCGTATTGGCTTCCATCACGTTTCCCATCTCGACGCGGAAATCGACCTGAGGCGATAATTCCGTGGCGGCAACGACAGCCTCTTCCAGATCGAGTTGGTGCGGAGATGCCGTCAAAAGACGCCGTTGTTCCAGTGACTCTATGCGAAGCGCCCGCTCGTTGCGAGCCATTGTGTGCGATGCCGTGGTAAAAAGGGAGAACATCTTGAACCTCGTGGCTACCTGATATGCGAAAAAATCCGTATAAACGTATCCGTGCGAAAACGGTATACGTCATCTTTCCCTTTTTATCCGTTTTTTCGGAACTTTTCTTGAGAAATTGCACGTCGTGCGCGTTGAGTAGAATAGGGAGAATTTGTCGAATAAATCTACACGCCCCCCACGAGCGAATCCCACATTTGAAACTGCGTCTCGAGAATCATAAGCGCAAGCAATAAATATGTGTGATTCTCCCCGTCAAAGTGCCCCTTAACGACACAACGAACCGTGTCGGAATCAAAAACACCCCGATCGCAAAACGCTCCCTTGAGAAGAAGTTCCTCCACAATCGGCTTCAACTCGCGACGAAGCCACAACCCCATTCTCTCATACGGTTGGTAGCCCGGGAAGCGCAGCTTGGCGAATACCCTCTGGCGCAAGGAGGCACACCGCTGGGCAAAAAGAGACGCCCCGATGAACGTGCCCGTGTTCACGTTGCGCACCCGAAGAAAATCAGGACGATAGCGCTCCAATATGGTCTGCTGAATCGACTCGCCCATGCGAAAACGCACCGGAAGCCGAAAGAGCGTCGTGATCAAGTCGGCATCGAGAATCGGAAGGCGAACGTCGACAAAAGCGTCGAATTTTTTCATGGACAGGGCGACCTCGCGAAAAACCCTCTGTTTGAGGTACATAATCCACAACGCCTCGACAGGCTCCTGCGCCACCGCCACGCCCGCACTCTCCAACGCACTTTGGAGCGAACCAAGGGCGACACGCTCGCACTCAGCACGCGTCCTCTTTGCGAAAAGCGGACGCTCCACACCCTCCAACATATACGCCTGCAGATGCGCATACGCCCAACGAGCCGTTTTGTCTCGACGCTCCACGACAGACCCCGCACTCAACGCGAGCAAATCGCGCGGCGCGAGCGAAAACGCATATGCCTTGGAGAGGTGGAAAAGCTCTCCCGCATGCCCCCTCAAAAGAGTCTCAATCCCGCACTCACGATAAAACGGAAGCGTCGGAATCACAATCGAGGAGGAAAGATACTGCCCGTCCGTGAGACGAACCATCTCCTTCAAATGCTGGCGATAATTGTGCAAGAAATCGGTGTTCAACTCGTAATTGTGGTGGGAAGTCCCCGCAAGCCGCGCGAGTTGGGAAGCAAGCCGATGATCCGCACTCCCCGGCACTCCGAGAGAAACCGACACGACGTCCGGAAGCTGCCCGGGCGGAATCATCCCAAGAATACTCCGCGCATCAAGACCACCAGAAAGAGAAATCCCGAGCTTCTCCACAGCAACCGTCTGACGACGCACCGCAAGATGAAACTTCTCCGCGACCTCGTCCAAACTCGCGACCGGCTTCGACTCGCCAAACGCCTCGCGCGTGAACGAAAAATAGCGATCCTTCTCGAGAGAATTTTCCGCGACGTCGAAGGTATAAAACGCCGCCGGAGGCAGCACCTCCACGCCGTCCAAACTCGTGCGGAGGTGGAAATAATGCCCCCACGTGAAGAAATCGACAAGCGCGTCGGAATCAAGAGGAAACCTCTTCTGCGAGGCACTCAGGATGGTTCTCATCTGCGGCGCGAAAAAAAGCCCCTCCGGCGTCTTCGCGAGATAAAGCGTCCTCGTCCCAAATCGATCGCACGTGAGGTAGAGCTTGGCACTCCTCGCATCCCAAATGAGGGCTTGAAATCTCCCCTCGACAGTCGCGAAAACCTCTTTCCCCGCACGAAGAAATCCTTCAAGGAGCCGCTGCGCCGGCACGGAGGAGGAGTCGTCAAAAACCACGCCGTACATGAGAAGCGAATGGTCTCCCGACTGCGCGAAAGAGAGGAGTTCGTCCCCCAAGCCCGCCGCCGTGGCAGCGAGATACGACGCGCCGTCCGACGAACGCAGTTCCTGAGCGCGCGCAACGTACCAGTCGTACACGCGACACTCACGACAAATCGTTTGGAAAACATCCGATCGGGTCTCTCTCCCCGCAAAACCAGCAATCCCCGCCATGCTTCAATCACTCCCAACGCGCGCTCTTGAACAAAAAAAGTGGAGTTTCACTCAAGCGAACGAAACCCTAAAACGTCGAACATGTCGAATTTTCCAGCCGTTTTTCCCTGCAAGAAACGCGCCGCCGCAAACGCTCCGCGGACGTACCCCGCCCGAGAGGAACACTTGGCGGAAATTTCAATCGTTTCGCCAAGCATACCAAAAACGATTGTGTGCTCCCCCGCGTTGTCGCCCGTGCGAATGGCATGATACGCAATTTCGTCGTGCGGTCTGGCACCCACAAGCCCCTCGCGCCCGTGCGTGAAGTGAGAAATGCCCATCTCGTGCGCGATCAGCTCGCCAAGTTTGAGAGCCGTCCCGCTCGGAGAATCGACCTTGAAACGATGGTGCCGCTCGAGAATCTCGACATCCGCATCGTGTTGGGCAAGAGCCTTCGCTGCGATTTGGGCGAGCTTCATCGCAACATTCACCCCCACGCTCATGTTCGGCGCAAAAACGATCGGAATCTCTTTCGCTGCCGCGTCCAATGTCTCCAACTGATCTGGAGACAAACCGGTCGTCGCCACGACAAACGGGATGCGCCTCTCCACACAAACCCGAAGCATGTTCATTGTCCCCGCCGGCTGTGAGAAATCGATCAACGCATCCGGCACGACATCCGACGGCAACTCAGCCGCAAGGGGGACGCCCAACTCACCCACGCCGACAACTAATCCGATATCGGTGCCGAGTTTTGGATGATCTGGACGATCCAGCGCCGCGACGATTTCGATCGAATCGTCGTCCGCGCCCATAGCAACGATAAGTTGTCCCACCCGCCCTGCGGCACCGTGGACAGCCACCTTCAACACCGACATGGTAAGCCTCCATAAAAAACATTCAGCCAGCAAAAAAACGACACAAAAACACCGTGATTGCCCGATTCTAACCTAAATTTGCAAAAAAACAAGGGAGAGTGGGAAAAAAGCCTGCGGCAGGGGGCTTGCGTCGCCCATTGAGAAAAATTTCTAAGAAATCCTCAAAAAAATTCTCGTGGTACTTGCAAAAAAACGTTTCTTGTGTACAATGGATTTATCGTATTTGGTTTAGGTTTATAATACTTCTCGTTGAAATTTCCGGTGCCGTCTGCCGTTGGAGCTACGCACCACGGCTCGTAAAACGGGAATTTTAATGGAGAACGAGTATAGTTACAGGAGAAATCACGATGAAAAAATGCGCATTTTTGTTTGGCGTGAACGATTATTCAGAACTTCCCCGACTTCGCTACGCGCGGCAGGACGCGGAAGCAGTGGCGGAGGCGCTCAGGGAGTCGTACGGGTTTGGTGAGAATGAGGTTTATTTGCATACGTGCAACAAATCTTCCGCGCTCCGACCGTCAAATCAGAAAAGAATCTTGAAAGCGTTCAATTGGCCTGAAGGGCTTGGGGTGCTGGACCTGCTCATCGTCGGTTTTTGGGGACATGGTTCGATTGACGAGAAGACGAA
>JAUNBK010000164.1 GCA_030527105.1 Planctomycetia bacterium | reverse complement strand
CGTCCCCTAGTTCATAGCCATCGCGAAGGCGAAACGAACGAACGCAAGGGGGCGAGTGCGGAGCCGCCCCCGAGCAGTGAGTGAGAAGAGCCGGAGCGTAAAAATTCCTCCCCCCGCATTCAGGGGCAAAGGGAGGTACAGTGACGAGCATTGAGACCTTTCAATCCTCATTTTTCTTGAAACGTAAATATGTGCGAGTGGGCGAACATCAAACCCCATAAAAATTTAACCAACAACGAAAGGAGTCTCACGATGAGCGATGACTTTGGTTTTAACGACGATTTTTCCTCTTTTGACGTAAACGGCGAGGGGGAATTCTTCAACTTGGACGGAATGCAGGACGGAACGGACTTTTCCACGCCCGATTCCGGCACGGAGGATATTTCTTTTGGTGCAAGCGTCGGAGAGTTGGAGTACGCCTCCATTCTGCATTCCATTGGCGACGCACTGCCATTGCCGTTTGCCGAGAAAATTTGCGACACGCTGGCGGACGCTCTTTCCGGCGCGGGTCAGCCCGGTATGGAGGTGATTCATGATTGCGTGCGGGATTCCGCCGAGTTCTTTAACGTGGAACAGCCCAACGTTTTCCATGAACCTGGTCAGCCCGGTGTGCAATGGGGAGGATTCAGCGATTCCAATTTCGATAATTGGATCGGAGGCGATCCGGAAGTTTTGCAGCGCTACACCGAGAAATACGGCGAAGACTTCGTTTCGTGCACATTTGCTCACGAGACCGGACACCATGTTATCGATCGCATCGGCTGGGACGACCTGATTTCCCGTCGAGGAAATGAGGCCGCCAGCGATTACATGGCAGGACTCTATGCTGGAAGCAAAAATCTCGATCCAGAAGGTTTTGCGGAATTCCTGCGCGAGGAGGGGAACGTCGATCATTCGACCGATTATCCCCTTGGCGAAGAAAGAGAAGCCCTTTTCCGACAAGGTTACGAAGAGGCTCGATTCTACCCCTTCCGAAATTTTCAATCCATCCTGGACGACGTCGGATTTAACCTCCACGGGAGAATTCAGGATATTCAAAAACAGTATGGTTGATTTCCTTCCACCCCGGCAAAATCACGGTTGCCGACACTTTGTGAAAAACTCAAATTCATTCGAGTGTCGGTGTTGATAAGGGCGGATCGGCGGGCGACTCTGCGGTTGGCGTGCCATGGAGTCGCTCAATCGCTTTGAGAATCTCCGCACCCTGCTCTTGAAGCTCTGGATCGTCGGACTGTCGACACACTTCGGCTCGCTCCCGCGCAAGTCGAATGAATGCGTCCTGCTGCGACTCTTCGTACTGGACGATCTTCTTCAAACGCATGATTTGAATACGCGCCACGTCGATAAAATGGCAGAACTTCTGGACGTCTTCCTCCGTATTTTGCGCACAGGGTGAGGAAACAAGGGCGTTGTAGAAAGTCGTGAAAGCCTCCAAATCCTTGAGCGCCTCCTTGGGCTGCGTGATGATCAGCCTCGTGGCGTACAAATAGTCGCGCTCCACGGGGGTGAGCGAACGATGGAGCGCGTGTTGGTTTCTGAAGTTCATCCGCAGTTGCTTCTCCGTGCGATTGATACGAATGGCGGATTCGAACTCCCGCACCCTGTCGGCTCGCGGATCGCGTGAGTAGCAGTGGAGAAACAACTCCACATCATTCGCGAAGCGCTGGGACTCGTAAAAGAACTCGTCGTCGTCCGCCCGGTCACAAATCCGCTCGTACAAAACGTCGGCGGCGGGTGGCGTGAACCAATGCCGAATCACCTCGGCAACGCTCCAAATCGAAACGGCTGAGACGAAAAGGATTATCAACTGCCCAATCCAGTAGGAACTCCAGACGTGTTCGGGATTCTTTTTGGGCGCGGGTGGCTCGGTGGTCTCTTCGTAAAAAAAGCTGTTGGCGTTGGATTTTGCCTCATCGGATGCGGACTCGAAAAGCTCCGTGTCGCGCTGCATGGCGCTGGTGGATGAAGGTTGCGCGCTCGGCGCGTTCGCCCTTTCGTCCTTCTCGAGAGTTGTCAAACTCGCCTCATCTGGATTCTCTTCGGGAGCGTCCTTCTGCCCCTCCGTTGGATTCTCCTCCGGGGAAGAATCGGCAGCGGACAAGATTTTCCGAGCCAAAACGTCCATCGGCAACGGATGAATGACGGAGAGAGAGGAATCCCACCCTTCCGTTTCTTGTTCGATTGCCTCAAGCCGACGCAAAACCGCAAAAGCGCTTCGGGGGCGCGAGTGTGGGTCGCGCTCAAGTAGCTGTCCAATGAGAAGATCGAACTCAACAGGGAGAAGTACCCCCTTCTGACTCGGACGCGGCGGGGTGTGGTTGGCGTGCCGATGTAGAATCTCCATGAGGTTCTTGCCTTGAAAAGGAGGCTTCCCCGTGAGAAGTGTCGTGAGAACCGCGCCGAAGCTATAAAGATCCGTTTGAACCGTCGTCGGCTGCGACGTCGCCTGCTCGGGCGCCATGTATTCAATCGTCCCGACAACGCTCCCATTTTGCGTGAGTTTGGTATTGCCAAAAAGCGTAGCAATGCCAAAATCGGAGAGTTTGATCTCCCCGTCCCTGTCGCGAAGGAGATTCCCCGGTTTGATGTCCCGATGGATAATCCCATGGTCGTGAGCGCAACGGAGAGCGGAGGATATCTGGATCGCAATCGTGAGCGTCTCCTGCCACGAGAATCGCACGCCGGCGCGAATCTCGTCCTCAAGCGACCCACCCTCAAGAAGCTCCATCACGTAGTAGTACGCGCCGTTGTCTTCTCCATGCCCGAGGAATTTCACGATATGCGGATGGCGCAAAAGTCGCAAAGCCTCGATCTCTTGCTCGAAACGTTGACGAAAGTTGCCATCGTCAGCAAGCGAGGAGGAGAGGAGTTTGAGCGCCCCTCTCATGCCGGTTTTGGTGTTCCGACAAGAAAACACCGTCCCCATCCCTCCGCGCCCAAGGCGTGAAAGGATTTGGAACGGTCCGATTTGTTCAGGAATTTCTTGAATCATAGCGATAATTGAGGGGTTGAAAGGGTCGAGACGCCGGGATTTCTCAATGCGCCGAGGATTATCTCCACGCCACGCCACGATCGTCGGCGTGAATCTCGCCAATTCGAACACAAAGCAGGTTCTGGGCGTTGAGGCGCTCCGAAATCGCGTCCGCATTCTCGGCACTCGTCACGAGAGTGAGACCAAGACCCATGTTGAACACGCGGTACATCTCGTCGTCGTCGATATCTCCCAAATTTTGGAGCCAACGGAAGACGGGTCTGATCTCCCAGCACTCTTTCTCAATGAGAGCGCGAGCACCAAGGGGAAGGATGCGCTCGAGATTTTCGTGAAGTCCGCCACCCGTGATGTGCGCGATGCCGTGGATGTCGTCGCGGAAGGAATCCAAAATCTGGAGGATCGGCTGGACATAAATCTGCGTCGGTGTGAGAAGAACGTCGCCAACACGCTGCCCGTCGAGGTTCGTGTTCGTCCCCTCAATGGTGTCGAACACGTCGAGGTGCGCCATCTCGAAAACGACTTTGCGCACAAGGCTGAATCCGTTGGAGTGCAAGCCAGTGGACGCAACACCCAGAAGAACGTCGCCGGGTCGAATTGCGGAGCCGTCGATAATGTGCTTTTTCGACGCGACACCAACGCAAAATCCGCCCAAGTCGTAATCGTCGGCACCATACATGTCGGGCATGATTGCGGTCTCGCCCCCCAGAAGCGCGCACCCCGTTTGGACGCAGCCGTCCGAGATGCCGGAGACGATTTGCTCAAGCAGAAGAGGATTGTCTTTCCCCATCGCGACATAGTCCAAGAAGAAGAGCGGCTCCGCGCCACAGCAAATTGCGTCGTTCACGCTCATCGCGACGAGGTCGATGCCGACGGTGGAATGCTGATTCATCTTGATCGCGATTTTGAGTTTCGTTCCCACTCCGTCGGTGCAAGAAATGAGGACAGGCTCCTCATAATTCCTGCGGAATGGGGACGCTTTATCGAAATCGAGTTGAAAAAGTCCCGCAAAACCGCCCGGCAGGCGACGCACTCGAGGCGTCTCCGTGCGAGACATGAGACTCGGAAGGCGCGACATGGCGTCCCGATATTGTTCCAAATCGACTCCGGAATCTTTGTAAGTTGCTTTCGTCATGATAATAAATTGGGTAAAAGGAAAAAATTTAACGCCGAACGATGGTATTTTACCCTCTTTTACGAAAAATTTCAAGGTCCGCCCCCTTGCGAAAAGTTGAAAATCGTGTATCATAGACACAATTCTTTGTGAAATTTTAGTTTTGAACCAGTTGTTTTGACGAAACAACGTAATTTGGAGAGAACGATGAAAAAAACCTTGACTTTGTTATTTTCGTGTCTGGCGTGTACGCTCGTGCTTTTAGCCGGATGTTGCCCCCCTGAGGAACCTTGCACAACGTGCGAGAAGGAGGACAGCCCCGCCGTCGTGTCCGTCCCTGCTGAGGGTACGACTGAGGAAGCCGCGCCCGCGACGGAAGCGCCTGCCGAGGAAGCTCCTGCTGAAGAAGCCGCGCCTGCTGCGGAAGCTCCTGCTGAGGA
>JAUNBK010000047.1:18632-26658 GCA_030527105.1 Planctomycetia bacterium | reverse complement strand
GGTTCAGGTCCTAGTCCAAGTTAATTGGGTGGAGGTTCGAGTCCTCTTTTCAGCATACGAAGCCGGCGGAGGTGCCTCATCCGTTGGCTTTTTTTGTGGGTTTGTCGAAAATTCTTTCTGGAGGAAATGGGGTTATGTTTGTCGATCAGGTGGAAATCGTCGTGAGAGGCGGACGCGGTGGAGATGGCTGCGTGAGTTTTCTTCGTGAGAAATACGTCCCCAAGGGTGGTCCCGACGGGGGCGACGGGGGGAATGGTGGAAGCGTCGTTCTCCTCGCGAAAGAAGGAGTCGATTCTCTTGCCGCCTTTGCCATGAAGAAACTCTGGGTCGGAAAAAGGGGTATCTCGGGGCAAGGATATCAACGACATGGCGCGAATGCGGAGGACACCATTCTCTTCGTCCCGCCGGGAACGATGGTGTACGATGCCGAGGCGGGGTTTCTCATGAAAGACCTCGCGCACCCTGGCGACACGGCGCACGTCGCGCGTGGTGGGGCTGGCGGCAAGGGAAATATGCGATTCCGCACATCTCAAAATCGCGCTCCGAGACAAGCCACTCCTGGAGAGGAGGGGGAAGCGCGCACCATTCGACTTGAGCTTAAAGTGATTGCCGACGTGGGACTGGTGGGGAAACCCAATGCGGGGAAAAGCACGCTCCTCTCGCGTTTGTCGCGTGCGAGACCGAAGATTGCTGATTATCCTTTCACGACAAAGTACCCAAACCTCGGGCGCGTGTCGGTCGGGCTGGATTATTCGTTCGTGATAGCGGACATTCCTGGGCTGATTGAGGGGGCGCACAAAGGAGCGGGGTTGGGGCACGAGTTTCTCCGCCATATCGAGCGCGCGGGCATTCTTGTCCATTTGGTCGAGCCTCTCCCGATGGACGGAACATCGCCCGTTGAGAACTACCTTTCGATTCGTCACGAGCTTGAGCAATACGACGCTGTGCTGGCGAAGCGACCAGAGATTCTCGTCGTGACGAAGGGCGAGTTGCCGGATGCGGAGGACGTTCGGCGCGAGTTGGTGGAACGGACGGGCGCGGAGCCTCTGGTGATTTCGGCAGTCACGGGACTGAATTTAAACATTCTTGTACAAAGGATCGTTGAAACGCTGCGATTCGAACGCGAGGGGGAGCGGGACTGAGGTGCGTGGGTGCAAGGAGGGGTGCAAAATGCAAGTAGAATGTTCAGGTGGTGCTCGATCTGGTAATGTTTCCCGAAAGATGAGCGTTTATTTTTGGCTCATTCTTCTGACGCACGCATTTTTATGGAGTTTTTTCCCTCCGTTTTTCATGGCTTCGTTTTTGTGCGACTCTTGGGAAATGTTGGTAATTGGGCAGAATTGGGTTATTTCGACGCATAAGCACCCCGCATTTCAGGGTTGGGCGGCAGAAATCGTGCGGCAGATTTTGCGGGGACCGGATTGGGTTCCGTATGTTTGCTCCCAGTTGGCTGTTGTTCTTTCCGTCTATGGTATTTGGCGGCTTGCGCGAAAATTCCTCTCCCCACCGCTTGCGATGATTGCCGCGCTGAGTATGCTTTCCTTTTATTTTTTTCAATACGACAGCCCGCTCTACAATAATCGAACCTTTTTGAGGGTGTTTTGGATTTATGCCGTTCTCTTCCTCTGGGACGCGTTAGCAACGAATCAGAAACGTTATTGGATTTTGACGGGAGTTTGTCTCGCGCTGGGGTTGTATTGCAAAATGACGATGTTTCTTTTGGTGATCACGATCCTGGCTTATATGGTCTTTGATTCGAATGGTCGACAATATTGGAAGACGCTTGGTCCCTATATTTCTACGGTTGTCTGCTTCGTTCTTTTTTTGCCGCTCTTTGTTTACCTGGTGCAGACGGACTTTTCATGTCTTTCGTACGCCAGCAATCGCACGCAGGTTCTTGCGGATTCGTCTTGGCACGCACATTTGTGGAACCCTCTGCGATTTCTTTTGAGCCAGATTTCGTTCGTTCTCTTGCTCGCGATTCCGCTACTTCCGCTGTTGGGATTCCGTTGGGAGTTTCGTTGGAAGACCATGTGGCAGAGTATGGAAAATCGCTTTTTAGCCTTCGTCTTCCTTTTTCCGATTGCCTTCCAACTCGCTTTGATCATCCTGACGGGAGGACGCTGTCGGACGGCTTTGGGGTGCCATTTATGGCTCTTTTTTACGCTGTTTGCGCTCTATTTTTGCAAAGTTCATCTGACGCGCGTTTCGTGGCGGCGGTCGCTTCACCTGATCGTATTCCTCATCTTTTTCTGCTTCGGAACGTGGGCAACTGTTGAAGTCATTAGACCTGCTTTTCGAAGTGAAAAACTGCCGCGCGAGTTTTTCCCGGCGGAGGAATTTGCAAGCCAGATCGAGTCCATTTGGAAAGAGCGATATTCTGAGCCTCTCGGGTATGTCCGTGGCGACGATTGGTTGGTTGCGTCCGCAAGCATCTGGGGCGAGTCGCGTCCTACGGTTTATTCCCCACTTTGGACGACTGAGGAGGATTTTCGGGAGAAAGGGGGCGTCTTGTTGTGGTTGGACGAGTCGTGTTCAGAAAAATTCCGATGTTTCGATTGCTACAACAATCCAGACTTTTTTTACTCGCCAGAAACGAAGCAGCCGGACGAATGGTTGGAGCAATTCCCAGAGGCGGAGTTCCTTCCCCCAATGGAGTTCCAACAGAGGACTTGTTTTAAGGCACCGCCCATTCGCGTTTGTGTCGCGATTGTTCCACCGAGAGAACCCACCGTAACGAAAAATCCCTCACCAAAGTAGCGATGAGTATGATGAGTATAACGAGTGATGTGTATAAAGATTATGATTGTAGCGTTGAACGGCAAGGAAATTTCCTAAAAAACAAAAAAGTTGGTCGAAATTGATTGTTGCTCCTTGACACACGGCACGATTAAAGATAAAATAGAAATATACAGTCCAAGAAGGTTTTTTCAAAAATCATAAAGGGGATATCCATGGGTAAGAGTCAGGCGCTTCCGATTGCCTTGATCCTTTTCGTTATCATCGCAATCGCGTTGGGAATCACAACGTATTTATTCAAGAAACAGGCTGATGAAGCCATCTTGAAGGAGAATGCTGTCGCGCAGGAAAATGCGAAGCTGCAGCAGGAAGTCCAGCAAAAAACCGACGATATTGTCGTTTTGAAGCGACTTATTGGTTTTGCCGACGCCGGGATGGAGGAGATTGAAACGAAAGTTCAAGCTCAAATGAGCGAAGTGGCGGTCAAAGAAAATCCGACGTACTACACGCTTATCTCCGAGTTGCAAGAGAAATTCGTCGAAGCGATGAAAAAGTCCGAGGAGTTCGAGCAGCAGCTTGTCCAAGTCAAAACCGAAATGGAAAAACTCCGCGTCGATACGGCTGAGCGAATTGACGTTGCTGAGGCGGAGGCGAAAAAAGCCCGCGAACAACTCGAGTCCCACGGCTCCGCTTATGCCACTGCCACCACGCAGATGGAAGAAAGCTATCAAAAAATGAAGACGACCACCGATTCCGTCGTGAAAAAGACGCAGTCGGAAAAGAAAAAGGCAGAGGAGAATACCGAGAAGGCTATGTCGATCATTGACGACAAGCAGGAACAGCTCGACAACATGCGCCGTGTGATCGAAGAGAGCGCGCTGCCGCCGCAAGAGAACCCGATGGGACAGATTATCTTCGTCAATCCTCGCGGAAATCAGGGCATCATTAACCTCGGAAAGGCAGACAGACTCACGAGAAGTCTGACCTTCAGCGTTTACGAGCCTAAAGACATGAGCGAGCAGGGAAAGAAGGGGACGATCGAAGTTATCGACGTCTTCGACACGAGAAAAGCCGAGGTGCGCATCTTCAATAATGACGAATCCAATCCCATTGAGGAGGGAGACGTCATTTATACGCCAACTTGGTCGCCCGGCTTCCAAGAACGTTTTGCCATCGTTGGTTTCATCGATATCGACGACGACGGCGTTAGCGACCTTGACACGGTTCTGTCGCTCATCCGACGAAATGGAGGGTTGATCGACGCCCACCAAATGGAAAATGGGCTTCAGTCCGGAAAAATCACTTCCAGAACCTCGTGGATTGTCTACGGCATAGCGCCGGACGAAAAATCGTCGGACGACATGCGCAGCACGTATACCAACTTCACCAACGAAGCGAAAAAGTTCAACACCAAGGGAATGCAGATCGGCGAGCTTCTGCGAAAAATGGGATATCGCCCGCCTGCCAAAGCGCGCGAACTCTCCGTCCGTCCCGAGACGGGCACGGCTGGTCGATCTTCAACCGGGAGTGTCTCGGGTCTCTATCAGGAGGATGGCAAGAGCAGCACACCGCGCCGTCCGCCAGCCAGAAGTGCGTATTGATTGGAGACAAGTTCGATTATGAGCGTTCCGTTTCCTAGTGAGATTTTGGGTCGAGTCCGCGCGTGCGGGGCAGTGGCGGTGTTGGTGATTGACGATGCCGACGACGCACTCCCGCTCGCGGAGGCACTCCTCGAGGGAGGGATTGATGTGCTGGAGCTAACGTTGCGCACGCCCGCTGCGTTGGCTGCCTTGGAGTGCATCAAGAAAACCTTCCCACAGATGATCGTTGGCGCAGGCACCATCCTCACCCCTGAGCAAGCGCGTGCCGCAGCAGAGGCGGGCGCGGATTTCGGCGTTGCGCCGGGTTTGTCTCCCTCCGTGCTCCAAGCGGCAGACGAGTCGGGCTTGCCCTTCGCTCCCGGAATTATGACACCGTCGGAGATTGAGGTCGCTATAAATTCAGGGCGACGCTTGTTGAAATTTTTCCCTGCCGAACCCCTTGGCGGGATGAAATTCCTCAAAAGCATCGCGGCACCCTACGCGCATCTTGGTTTGGAGTACATGCCGTTGGGTGGGTTGTCGCTCGCGAATATTGACGCCTATGTTGCCAGCCCGCTTGTCTTGGCGCTGGGTGGGTCGTGGATTGCCAAGCGCGAAATGATCCAATCCCACGCGTGGGGCAAGATTCACCAAAATGCGATCGACGCGCGGGAGAGAATCGACGAGATTCGAGCGGGCTTGTTGTGACGATAAACTTTGCGTTTGAATTTCGGTTTTGTTTGTCGCTATAGCCGCACCTGAGGCGCAGAAAGTCGCGCAGAACAGGAAGTTTAATTCTCAAGGTATAGCTCAAAGTACGATACTGGCGCTCAAATTTATCTGAGCGTCAGTGTACACTCGTCCTCACGACACCGGAGATTTCAACAAGAAGTATTATAAAAATTCCTCTTTACACATTTCTTCATTTTTGCTATCATAGAGGAAAGAGAAATTCTCCCTCGGCTTCCGTTTGTGGGAAACGGGATTAATTGCCGGGTCGCTATGCTTTCCTTTCATCACAAATGGAGAGAATGATGCATAAAAAAACGTATATTTTCGCAGCTTTATTGCTCTGCTTTGCATTCAACTCCGCCGCTTTTGCGCAGAACGCAGCAAGTGTTGATTTCCGAGTCAACAACAAAGTCATGAAGGAGAACCAAGAGGTCATTGCGCATGGGAAAACCCTTTTTTGCGAAGGAATGATCTTCGATTTTCTTGAGTCCATCGACGAGGTCGCTGTTTTTGAGCCTCAAAAATCAACCTTTTGCATTCTTGATCTCAAGACAAGGAAAAAGTTGATCGTGAGCGCCCAAGATATTGATTCCAATTTCGAAAACCTCCGCCAGTGGGGACTCACGCACTCGAATGATCGCGTGAAAGCGTTTTTCAATCCGGAGTTCAAAATCAATTATCGCAAAAAGGAAAAACAGTACGATTTCGTCTCCGATGTTTTAACGTATCGGGTCTCTCCCATGCGCGCGGAGGATACGAATATTCTCGGGCAGTATCGCTATTTTGCACGGTGGTCTTGCAAGCTCAATCTTTTGACCACGGGACCTGGGGCGCGCACGCTTTTCGCTCGCATGAAGGTGAACGACGCGATTTTTAACGCAGGCTCCCTCATCGAACGCCTTGAACTCACCATTACGCCGCAGAGTACGCGTGGCATCACTCCGCGACAAATCGTTTTGTACTCCGAATACCAATATTTGCCGCGACTTGTCGCTTCGGATCTTGCTGCCGTTCAGCAAATCAAGGAATTCATGGAGATTTTCCCCGAAATGACACTCGACGAGTACCAGCAGCGCTTTGAAAAATAGTTTCACGGTGGGAGCCTTCAAAAAAGTTGGCGTTCGAGACTCTCTGGAGCAATTCCCCTCTTTTAGAGTGATGGCGTTTGTGGAGTGGGAACACTCTTGTTTCCGAATCTCCCTTCTTCCAGAGGGGTGGCGACCGAAGGCTGACGGGGTGTTCTGCCGTGGGGGAAGCGTTTCCCACTTCAAAGAAGGGGAATTGGAGGATTGAGCGCTAAACGTTCTCCCACCATACAGAACTACGGGCTGCGTCTTGATGGCAAAGGAGGTCAGAAGCGTTAGCGACTGCCTCCCGGTGGTGTTGCAACTGGCGTTAGCCGTCATCGCTCCCGGTCGTACCGGGCTGGCTGCGCCCTTCGTTCGTTGGAGCTACGCACCACGGCTCGCAAAACGTCGCATAAAACGGGAATTTTAAAGGAGAACGAGTATATATTACGCGGAGTCGCCAACGAGCGACCCGAAAGTGTCTGATAGTGGCACGGTCCGGGTGCTTCGTGGCGGTAGCTGGAGCAGCAACGCGAAGGACTGCCGTTCGGCGAGTTGGGACGGCAATACGCCGGCGATGGTGGAGCTCGCCCCAAGCAGTGGGTGAGAAGCGCCGTAGCGTTGAATGTGCGTTGAAGCGGATAGAAAGTTGGAAGGATAAAGTTTGAGTGGGAAGGATGCCCAATCCCAAACATGGGTGGCAGAGCGCCCCTGCGAGTGCGGACTTGGCGTAGTGGGGGCGACGCGGATGCCGTTAGATGTCAAAATAGAGCATGAAATTCAAAAAAGAATTGTACGGCGGTGCCGCGGGTCGCAACGCGTTGCGCAGGGCGGAAATTTTATAGGATTCTCTCCTCGCGACGTCGAATGAATTTCAAGCGCCTCTTTGTTGCGCGCGATCGTCACAGTCGATATATTCCGTATATTTTCTCAAGTTTTTCTCCTTTTTAGTCGATATAATTAGGGAGTGTGTTTAAGTGTATAAACACAGAGTCACACTGTTCCATGGGTGTTCGTACGCGAAGCTCATTGGATTTATCCCGACGCTTCGTGAAAACTCAAACATATTTGAGCACCAGTATAAATGTCCCACTCATCCCGAAAAAAACGATCCGAACGATTCCGCGCGAGGAAAGAAAAAACGAAGCGCTCTTGGGATGAAGATATGTCGTGGGAGGAACTCGCGGAAGCGCAAAAAGACGGGAACGAGAGTGACGCACACGACGAGGAGAGTCCTCCCGAGGCGCTGAGTGATGTGCCGCCAGACGTGTCGCCAACGCGATTTGGTGCGGATTCCAACGCGGATACGAATGCGGACCCCAACACAACGCCCGGCAGAAGGCGCATCTCGGGTCTCATCCGTCTCGAATCGCCACTCAAGGGGGTTCGGAGGAACGAAGAAATTGTGCAGGAATTTATCGCGGCGCAATTTCCCCCCCACTCGGCACCCTCCACGGAACCACCTTCGATTCCGATGCAGAATTCCGCAGGAGTCCCCATTGTGGGCGCGCCGCCTCAAACGCTAGCTGAGGCGCTCGAAACGCCGACTGTCATTTTTCGCGAGGTTTCCCCTCCGGCGAGACTCGACGTGGATTCCGACGTTATGGATTCCGACGCTGTGGAACCTCAAAGCGCACCGCCCGAGGTGGTGGCAAGCGACGCTCCGTACGAAGAGATTCCGCAGGAGGAAGTGTTCCATGAGGAATTCGCCCCCGATGAGGAGATGTTGGACGCTCCTGAGGAAAGCGTTTTTGAGCCGGTCGACTTTGAGTGTTTTTCGATCAAGCAGCCGGATGTTGATGAGTCGGACGCCGAACTCGTGCAAGATGGCGTGGAGGAACCGGACGCCGTTCAGGACGCGCCGCTTGAAGAAGTGCTGCTTGAGCCGGAACCAGAACCCGAGCCAGA
>JAUNBK010000047.1:0-18622 GCA_030527105.1 Planctomycetia bacterium | reverse complement strand
CGATCGAACCCCTCGAGCGACCGCGACCCGCGGAGCATCGACCTGCGGAGCAACGTCCGACGTCGCCAGCCGCCGCGTCCTCGCAAGCTGCCCGAACGCACGTTGACACAAGTCCAGCGCCGGAGAGAGAGGGCGTTTCGGAGAATTATTTCGTCCGCGTGGGTCGCACGATCGAAAATTGGTTGTGCGTTTTGGGAGATTTCACCATGTTTTCCTTTCAGGTGTTCTGGTGGCTTCTTCGTTTGCCGCGCCGAGGGGCGTTGCTTCCGTGCATGTACGAAATTGGGATTATGAGCCTCCCCGTCATTGCTCTCACGGGGACGTTCATCGGAATGGTGCTCGCGGTTCAAAGCTACAACCAGCTCAAGGGTTTTTATCTTGAGACACGAATGGGGGCGCTTATCAACCTCTCGCTTGTGCGGGAGTTGGGACCGGTTCTTGCTGCCACGATGCTTGCGGGGCGCATTGGGAGCAGCATGGCGGCGGAGTTGGGGACGATGCGCGTCACGGAGCAAATCGACGCGCTGGGGAGCATGGGCGTTAATCCAATACACTACCTTGTTGTTCCGAGGTTTTTGGCGTGCGTCCTGCTTATTCCGGTGCTCACGATTTTTGCGGACTTCATGGGTATCGTCGGAGGCGCCTATTTTTCCATCGGCGTTTTCCATATCGATTGGCATTTTTACGTCACGAACTCAAACAAAATAGTGGGAGAGTTGGACATATTTATAGGGATATTCAAAAGCCTCTTTTTCGGCGCCACGATCGGTCTCATTGGCTGCCATCGTGGCTTCAATAGTCGCCCAGGCGCTCAAGGCGTGGGACGTGCGGCGACCGAGGCGTTTGTTTTTTCCTTTGTTGTTATTTTACTCCTCGATCTTGCCCTCGGAATCGTTTTCGAGTCCGTGAGCGATTTGATTTTCACCCCGATGCCGAGGCAATTATGACGACAGATGCGCGACATCTCCTTGAGGTGAATAATTTATGGGTTGAGTTTGGGCGTCAGACGGTGTTGCGAAACATTTCGTTTGACGTCGAGCCGGGCGAGACCGTCGCCGTGATTGGCGAGAGCGGCTGCGGAAAGACCGTGCTTTTGAAAAACCTCATCGGACTCATCCACCCGACGCGGGGTGGGATTCGTTTCGATGGGTACGACATTCGGACGTTGAGCGAGGAGAAGATCGTCGAACTCCGTCGTCGATATGGTTTTGTATTTCAGCAAGCCGCCCTTTTCGACAGCATGACGATAGAGCAGAATCTTCTTTTTCCTCTCGTGCAGCACACGACGCAGTCGCACGATGAGATGATGAGCGTCGTCAAGCGCCTTTTGGACGAAGTGGGACTTTCGCACAACATATTATCGAAGAAGCCGGCAGAATTGTCGGGCGGAATGCGCAAACGAGTCGGCATCGCGCGCGCCCTCACACTCAGCCCAGAGATTGTGCTTTATGATGAGCCAACCACCGGGCTGGACCCGATTATGACGGACGTGATCAATCGTCTGATGCTTCAAATGGCGATTGAACACTCCATCACGAGTATAATTGTAACACACGACATGAGCACGGTTCGACACGTGGCGGATCGCGTCATCATGCTTTATCCACACGGCAGGCTGGGGCGGGACGAGCCTCAAATTTTATACGACGGTCCCGCGCATAAAATCGAAGAATCAACCGACCCGCGGATTCTCGACTTCATCCAGGGAGACGGTTCCGCGCGACTCAAGGAAGACAGCGAAATATCAGAGAAAGAGAGCGAATCATGAACGAACGCACGATGCAATTGAGGCTAGGAATTGCCGTCCTGGCTAGTCTTGTGATTATCGCGATCCTTTTGACTTTTCTCGGCTCGCAAAAGAAATTTTCCTCCTCAGGATACACGATATATATCCAACTGGCGGACGCGCCTGGCGTCATGGAGAACACGCCCATTTATCAAAGTGGGATTCTTATCGGGCGCGTATCGAAGGTCGATTTAGTGCGAGACAAGGGAGTTCTCGTCACGGCGCGAATTTTTCACGACCACGTTTTGTACACCGACCAGCAATGCAATTTAACGACGACGCTTCTCGGAGACGCTTCGCTCCGCATGGTGAAAACTGCGCCAGAAGAGGGGAAGCCACCAGTGGTGGGGGAGCCGCTTGATCCCGGCGCGACGATTGTGGGAAAGATCGCGTTCGATCCCGTCGCCATCGCGGCAAAAATGCAAGATCGACTGTCGCTCGCAATCGACGACGTGAGTCGTGCCGCCTCGCAATTGGAGCAGGTCGCTAGCTCGACAAACCTCATGGTCGGCGAAAACCGCGAAACCATTCAAGGGATACTCCTCAACGCTCAAGCAATCACGACCGACTCGCGCGTCATTGTGCGGGGGCTGTCTGAGATTATGGATGAAGATTTTAGAGCCAATATCCAACAATCGGTGGAAGCGCTTCCCATCACGCTGCGCAATATTGACGAGACCTTCGTCACGATGAGGACTTCCGTGGAGTCTGCCGTTGGTTCCATGGAGCAAACGACGCAGAACGTCAACGCGAAAATGGAACACGTTATGGAGCGTGTCGATAAAACGTTGGATCTCACGGACTCTGTCCTCGACAACGTGAACAAAATAACGACGCCGATCGCTTCGAAAACCGAGATTTGGGTGACGAACCTCGACAGCATCCTGCAAAATATGGATATTCTGATGGAAAACGTGAATAATCCCAACGGCACGCTCTCGCTCCTCCTTCGCGACCGGGCGCTCTATGACCAATTGAGTCGCACGGTGGAGGGATTTCGCTCCCTTCCGCAGCAGTTGGAGCCGATTTTGTTCAATGCGCAGGTTTTTTCGGAAAAAATCGCCCAGCATCCCGAGTTGCTTGGTGTGCGTGGCGCGATGAAGTCCGACTCGGGAGGGTCGCGCAGCATTCCGTGGCCGAAGGGAATTTCCGAGCCTACGGCAGAATCGTACCTCAACTACGGCGCGCCGGTGCCGAGTTACAGCAGTGAGGATGCCGACCCCTACAGAAGATCCGTGGTCATGCCGCATTCTGCCCAATACGCACCACCCACGCAGCGTCAGCCGACACAATCACCACTTACACAATCGGGCAGCTCTGTTGAATCAGGTGCCTCGGCACAATCTGCACAAAAACTGGAGACGATTCCAAGTCCGCCTCCAGCCCGGGTTCTGCACCCTGCGGAGCGTACGAACTTGCACCCAGCGCAGCCTCTTGCGGAGATTACCCAACAGCCACAGAGTGTCGAAATTCCGGTGGAGAATGGGGAGATCACTCCCGAAATGCTCAACATGTCCGAGGAAGAGTTCCGAAACGCGGATATCGCTCAGCTTTCCGACGTCTTTCTCGTCCCCAGAGTACCCGATGAAAATGCTGCGCCAATGGAGAGCGCAACACCAGTAGAGAGCGGAGCGCCAATAGGGAGCGTCCTCGAAACGCTGCCAGAGCCTCCACCACCGATCCTCCCCTCTGTCCTTCCCTCTGTCCTTCCCTAGGAAGCGTTGAGGAACACAGCACAACCCTTCACGGCGGACTCAAGGGACCCAAGGAGGAAACCTTAACGCGAAGCGTCGCTTCTTCTACAATTTCGAGATTGAAGATGAAACGCCCTTCTACTTTTGGAATTCCTCTGGAATTAAAATGATCTTTCCCTCGCGGTTGATCATTGCGAGCGTGATGTGCGCGACCGCCAAGAGATCGTCGCCACGATGGATTTTATATTCGTGGACGATTTTCGCGCGCGTCACTTTTTCGACTTTTATGGTGATGCGGAGAATATCGTCGTATCGCGCGGGCTTCATGTACTTGCAATCCGCATTGACGACGACAAAAAACCGCCCCGACTCTTCCATCTGCCGATAGTCGCCGCCGTTGAGACGATACAACTCCGTACGCGCAATCTCAAAATAGATAAAATATCGCGAATGATGCACAATCCCCATCGGATCGCACTCCGGATAGCGGACGCGAAGCTCAACTTCATGCTCCAATTTCATCGCTTGTCGCTCCTTTATGATCGTTGCTCTCTTGCTCTCTCGTCAAATGAAACGTGTACCACAAAGACGGGTCCTCTTGAAACGGCAGGGGCGCTCCCGCCGTGAGAAGTCGGACTCCAAGGTCTCTGTCCGCCAGCATCCACGCAAGCGAAATGTCTTGGAACTCGCGCGGGTCGTACCCCGTGAGAGCTCGACTCGCAAAATGGATGAATAGTTTATAACCCTTCTCCACCGGTTGCGAACGCGCACGAATCGAACCGTTGGGAATCTCGTTCGGAAACTGCCGCGCACGATTAATTGGAAAAAGAGTAACGAACGCCTCATCCCCCAGCACGCCAGCGCCACTGGGGAGACAAACGAATCGGTGGCAATATCGGTTGGCGCGGTGGACGTTGCGGAGGTTACGCGTATCGACCCAAAGCTCGACACGATCGCTCTCCTCTGGACGATTGCGGCTACACCAAAGCGGATGGTTTTTTCCCTCGACGAAAAACTGAATCGCGAGACCATTTTCGTTCCACGCGCCCCGGACACGAAACGACTGGGGCGCGGACGACTTGCTTTGGACGGATTTTGCACGCACCACTCGAACGGAAGACGTCGCCTCTTGCGGCTTCGTCCGTCTCTCCAAACCCTCAAAGTTTGGGAATTCGCACTCCGCTGGCAACTCGTTCATCTCTTCCAAATTCGCCATGTAAAGGCACGGAATTTCCATCCGAAACAAAAATCGGGACGCAATCGGTAGTTCGGAAGGCATATCTCTCCTATCAATCAACAAAGTTCAACGACAATCGCACAAACGCAGGACGCCCAAACAACAGACGCCTACGCCGTTCGTTCAGCAGTCGTGAAACGCACCAACGAGGGACAATAATCCGCAGGAGCCTCAAATCCAAGCAGATTCAAGACCGTGGCGGCAACGTTTGCCAAGCCGGGATTCGGGACGACCGCCATTTCGTACTCGCCAGCATACATCGGGTCGAAGATGCAAAACGGTACGGGATTGAGCGTGTGTGCTGTTCTTGGGGAGCGGACGCCCTTTTTCTCCGTCCACATTTCGTCGGCATTTCCATGGTCTGCCGTGACGATAGCGATGCCGTTCAACTTCTGAATGACGCTCAGAATCCGTCCGACACACTCGTCGACCTTTTCGACCGCTTTGATGGTTGCTTCCATGTTGCCCGTGTGCCCGACCATGTCTCCATTGGCGAGATTCAAGCGCCCAAATCGGAACTTCCCACTGGCGAGGGCTTTTTCGACCCACGCCGTGATTTCCTCCGCTTTCATTAAAGGCGCCTTGTCAAATTCGATTCGGTCGGACGGAATCTCCTCGTAATCTTCGCACTGCGGATTGATATAGCCGGAACGATTCCCATTCCAAAAATAGGTGACGTGCCCAAATTTTTGCGTCTCGCTAATGGCAAACATCGAAACCTTCTCGGCGCAAAGATATTCGCAAAACGTCCGATCAATCACGGGAGGCGAAACGAGAAAATGCTTCGGCAGCTTCAAATCCCCATCGTACTGCATGATTCCGGCATAGTAGACGCTCGGGACGCGAACGCGATCGAACTTGTTGAACTCCGAGCCACCCTCAAACGCTTGGGAAATTTCAATCGCGCGGTCGCCACGGAAGTTGAAAAAGACCACCGCGTCGCCATCTTCAATCGTTCCAACGGGTCGCCCATTTTCCACGACCACGAACGAATCCAAATATTGATCGACCGCGCCATCACTCTCTGCATACATGGTTTCGACCGCTTCTTTTGCGGAAGAGAACGCTCTCGCCTCACCCAAGACGTGCGCCTTCCACCCACGCTCGACGATGCGCCAGTCGGCTTCGTATCGATCCATGGTCGTGATCATACGCCCGCCGCCGCTCGCGATTCGAAAATCAGCGCCGAACTCCTGATTAATGTCGCCAAGCACCCTCTCCGTCGCGTCGATATAAACCAACGCCGACTTCTCAGGCACGTCGCGTCCGTCGTGCAAGATGTGGACTCTGCAACGCTTCACCCCCTCCTTGGCAGCACGACGCAGCATGGCGTACAAGTGCGCGGTGTTGGAGTGGACGTTCCCATCAGAATGGAGACCAATGAAGTGAAGCGTGCCACCCGCGAGCGCTTGGGCGATTGCCGACTTCCACACCTCGCCATCGTACATGGATTCGGTCTCGATTGCGCGATTGACCAATTTCGCCCCCTGATCAAAGACGCGCCCTGCTCCTAGTGCGTTGTGCCCAATTTCGGAGTTGCCCATGTCGTCGTCCGAAGGGAGTCCGACCGCCTTGCCATGCGCCTGAAGCTGCGTGTACAATTTGGCACCAAAGAGAGCGTCCAGGGTGGGCGTTTTCGCGAGATAGACTGCGTTGGAGTCATCCTGCTTCCCGATGCCGATGCCGTCCATAACGATGAGAACCATGGGACCGGGGCGACCCGAGAAAGAAGTGTTTTTATTGAGCGAAAGTTCGGACATGCGCGTCTCCTGTGCATAAAAATGAAGCCACACCGCAACCGGTCGCGCCAGCCGAGGCACGACGGATTTGGCAATTGGAATAACAATGGATTGTCGTTTTGGGAAAGCTCTCAGTCCTACTCAACGCAGCACCTGACGTGATAGCCCCCAAACGACGACTTCTCATCCTATAAATATACCTCAAAAAGATCATTTGTCAAGAGACGGCACCCGATAAACCATCAACGGGGGGCCTGTAAATTTAGTGGGCACCCATTTGGGGGACGAAGGTTTTCATTTCCCACATATCTCGCCAACCCATCAACGGTAGCGAACGTGTCAAAAGTGGTTTGAGGGAGATTTTGAGAGCGCTTTCTCAAAATCACAAATTCAAACAAACGCCCATTTCGAGCCATTTTTTCGCATTTTCCCAGAGAAAAAACTTCGCATTTAGTGATAGACAGCGAAAAATACGGTCTCAAAATAATATCGTCCAAAAAACCAGATGTTTTAGTCCGCGTTTCGTAAAACTGCGTTTGAGTGCGTAAAAACAAGTGTAAAACACACATCAAACACACCTCAAAAACAATTAAATTAGCGAATATCAACTCTGCTGCGGAAATTCAGCATTAAAACCCTCTTTTGCGAAAAACATTCGATCCCCAAAAAGACGTAAAAAACGCATTTTTTCACCAAAAAGAATCAAAAAGTGTAAAAGTAAGAAATGCGTCAAACCTCTATTTTTACGCAATATGATATTCTGTACGATTGGCGGACTGAAACGCTTTGAAAAAATATTTAATCATACGGTCTCGTAAAAATAGGCATATCACAAAACACCCCCCAAAACGTACCTGGAATTTTTGATTTTTCGAGAAAACGCACGAAAACCATTTTCTAGATATTCGGAGCCGTGAACGGAGGGCGTAGCCCATAGTTCTGGACGGGTGGGCGACTCGCTCGGCGCTTCATCTGGACTCCGCTTCGCTCCGTTCACGGCTCGGCGGGTCAGGCGCCAAAATTTGAAACACCCACGCCTACCAACGAGAAAAACTTGATGAATTTTGCCAATTCTCCGCATTTTGTCTATTTGCGCAACATCAATTTGTAGACAGCCCATCATCACCATGTGTTATCAAGCAGTCGTAAACACGTGCATCAAACCTTTCTGACGAAGGGATTCGTTCTTCTTTCGACGCCGACAGAAGTGGAATCACCGTGCCCACTCAACAACACGGTATCGTCTGGAAAGCAGTAGATGGTGTTCGAGATGGAATCAACAAGCGCGTCCATGTCTCCATCGTAAAAATCCGTACGCCCGACACTCCCCTCGAAAATCAAGTCCCCCGTGAAAACGACAAGAGGGTTTGTTTGCGGCAAGGCGAAGATATAGTGCCCTGCGGCGTGTCCCGGCGTGAAATAGGCGTCGAACAGCAAGGTGCCAAACTCGAGTCGTTGTTTTTTTTCTCTCAAAAGCAGGTCTGCCTCGCCAAAAGTGAGAGAAAACCCAAAATGAGAAGAGAAATTCAACTCAGGATTCATCAAACGTCCGGCATCCAACTCGCCAATCACCACTTTCATATCGGGGAATAGCTCCCTCAGCTTATTGAGACCACCAACATGATCCGCGTGCCCATGCGTGAGCAACGCCGCCAGTGGCGCTTTAAGTCCTTTTTCGTTGATGAAACGATCGAAATTCTGCCACGTGAAGCCCGGATCAATGATAACACAATCTTTGGATTCCGTGTCATACACGATGAAACCATTCTCTCCGCAAATTGCGGAAAAACAAGTTTTCTTCTCGATAGCCATAAGGATTCCTCTCCCTTTCTGTCTTTCTGCTCTTTCTCGGATTTGGTTGTTTTTTGGAACGCGACGCCCCAAAACGAAGGTTTAGGTAAGCTCTCGAACGCCGTCCCTGTTAAGTCTACCCTTCCTGCAAAGGTTTGTCAAGAGGTCGGAAGGAAAAAAATTGGCTTTCCTGCGATTTTTACACCAGCGATCTATACATTGTGCTTTAAGATTCCCGTTCTGCGCGACGCTTTGCGAGCCGTGGTGTAGCCCCGACGGCGGACGGAACGGGAAATTTCAACGCGAAGTATTATAGAATTTCCTCCTTGATACCGCAGCGCTCGTCCATACCTCCAGCCTTCGAAGGGTGCGCCGGAAACGCCCTTCCCCAATCTTTTTTGCAAAAAAAACGCGGTGGGGCTTGACACACACCATGGCTATCGGTTAAAATGGAGTCGTCTCGGTCGCATATTTCGTTTTGGTCGAAGTTTCGTGACTTTGTAATTGAATGCGATACCGAGCGTTTTGTATCATTTAACCCGCCAGGAGTGAAAAATGAATCGACGCGATATGATGAAATCCCTCGCCGCTATGGCTACTGTGAGTGTGGTTCCCCACAATCTGACCGCCTTTGCTGCCGCGCAAAAATACGGCATCAAACAATCCGTTTGCTATTGGTGCTACGGTGGTTATTTGCGCAACAAAAAAATGACAATGGAGGACTTTTGCGCCATTTGTCGAGATATCGGCATCCTCTCTATCGAACTCAATGGTCCGAACGAGTGGAAAATCATGAAACCCTACGGTCTCATTAGCGCAATGGCGTCGTGCGGCTCGATTCCGAATGGATATAATCGAATTGAGAATCACGAAAAACTGATTGCCGATGGCAAGCGAATGATCGACAATGCCTCGGAATGGGGATATCCCAATGTGATTTGTTTTTCCGGTAATTGCAACGGAATGGACAAGGAGGAAGGGCTGCGGAATTGCGCCATTGGTCTCAGGCAAATCGCGCCGTATGCCGAGAGCAAAAACGTGACACTTTGCATGGAGCTGCTCAACTCGCATGGTCACAAGGACTATATGTGCGATCAGACCGACTGGGCGGTGCGGCTCGTGAAAGAAGTCGATTCCCCTGGATTCAAAATTCTCTACGACATTTTCCACGCTGCCGAGATGGGCGAGGACCCGATTAAAGACATTCGCGAACACCATGAGTGCTTTGGACACTACCACACCGGTGGCTATCCAGGACGCGCGGAGATTGATTTAGACTCCCAGAAATTGGACTATGCCGCGATCATGAAGGAAATCGCAGCCACGGGCTACAAAGGATACGTCGGACAGGAGTTCTGCCCGCGACGTGACGCAATTCAAAGCCTCAAAGAAGCGTTTGCCATTTGCGACATTTGACGATTCTTGCTGCAATGCCTTGTGTGCATTTTGGCGTGATGTTTTCGGCGTGAGTTACAATTCTACCGAAATCGTCTTTTACGACTCCTATCTTGGGAAAGTTTCACGGAAGCATGAGGGGGAAATAAAAAACGAGAAAAATCATAGAAAATATCACGCCCGCGAGCGCGGACTCTCTGTTGTTTTCAATTCCATCCCCCCCCCCTCAACTCTCTCGCTCAGGCGAGGCGAAAGGAAAAAATCATGTTTCAATCTCGACATTTAATGATTGTTTTGTGCCTGTTCTCTTTCATGTGGACGAGCACGCTCCTCGCGGAGGAGTCGACGGATTACGTTGCCAAATCGTCCGGGGACGTGAAAAAAGATGTTGCCGATCTCCTCCAAAATTTGTTTGATCAAGATCTTCCGAACGCAACGGAACAACAAAAAGCGGACATTTTGACGCTGGCAGGAAAAATCGCAGAGGAGTTGGGTGTCCCCAAATTGACGCTCCACGCGCGACGAAGCGAAAGCGACACAGTCATTCAGTGGGCGCTCGGCTCCGAACTCGCGACCGTTTGGGATTTTGTCGTGATTCAAGACGGGAAAATTACAAGAGTTTCCAACTTTCGATCGAACGGTACGTGCGATGGCGAACCATTTGGAAGGTGCTGCGGCGGTCTGGTTGGGGAGCCTATGCGCTGGGAGACCGAGGAGGAGCGGATTATCGTCCGAGACGCGATTTTTCGCCTGATACACGACTGCACCTACTTCACTCCTTTGGACGGTCTTTTGCCAGGCGACCTCCCCTCTTTCGAGCAGATGCCGAATCTCGAAGGGATAGATGTTCTAGGTTATGAATTCACCCCGGAATCGATACAATATTTCAATCAATTCCCAAAGTTGCAATCAATCAGGGTGAGTAGATGTAGTCTCGACACGCTGACGACGATCTCCAAGCTGCGCGTCACGAACTTCAGTGCGAGGATATATCGCACCGCCGAATCAACCGCCGAATCAGCTGCCGAACCAAAACCATCAGACACGGAGCCGTCGGAACCAAATTCGACCTGCCCGATAACAAGACTCGACCTCGCAGGGGATGTCGATGGGACAATTATCGCGCAGCTTCGGCACTTCCCAGAGCTGGAGACTCTTTCGATACGTTCCCAGCAAATGTCGGGGGCGGAACTACGTCATCTTCGCGAATTGCCGAAACTCCGTACCTTTTGTTTGAGGGCGACTCTGACCGACACGCTAGGCTCGACGATAGAAATCGCGGATTTGCCTCAGCTGAGATCTTTGGATTTATGGATTGGATCGACCGAGACGCGACGCGAAATAGAGGAATTATTTCCAAAGAATTTAGACATTCAGAAATGGCTCGACACCCGTGAAGGATTTCGTTTCGAACTGCGTCGGTTGCCACAACTGCAAGATTTCAGCATATATCCTGTACGTTGTGGGCATTTGACGATCCATCTGGGCACGCTTCCCATGCTCAAGGAATTCTCCATGTACAGCCGCCACAGTTTGACATTTGAACCGGGCACGACGCTTCCCAAACTCCGATCCGCTCGCGGCGCGCCGATCAACGAACAGACGACGCAACTTTTCCAGACGTCCCCACAATTTCAATTTCCACCAACACCCCCACGCCAATCGAACAACGCGCGCGACTGAGGGTGAGGGCGGAGAAGATAGACAAATCGAAAACCTATAGGCGCTTAAATTCATTTGAGCGCCAGTATACACTCATCGTCCTTCAAAATTTCCATTTCGTGCGACGTTTTGCGAGCCGTGGTGCGTAGCTCCGACGGCGGGCGGAACGAGAAATTTCAACGAGAGGTATTATAAAAACCAAAAACCATGAAAACAAACATCCTTTTGCACATCTGCTGCGCGCCGTGTTCGGTGGCGTGCGTGAAGACACTGCGGGCTGATGATTTCGATGTCTCGGGATATTGGAATAATCCGAATATCCACCCGTATACCGAGTACAAAGCAAGACGCGATTGCTTGCGCGAGTATGCGGAAAAAATTGATTTGAAGCTGATCCTTGACGACGAATATGGTCTTCGAACGTTCGTTCGGAACGTTTCGCCGAATTTCAACACTCGGTGCGAGTACTGCTATCGCGTGCGCTTGGAGGCGACGGCGTCGTATGCAGCGCAAAATGGCTTCGAGGGCTTCTCGACAACTCTCCTCATCAGCCCGTACCAAAAACACGACCTCCTCGCGCAAATGGGTGAGGAAATCGGGGAGAAATATGGTGTGCCATTCGTGTATAGGGATTTTCGACCATTATTCCGTTCAGGACAGCAAGAGGCTCGAGAACTCGGGCTTTATATGCAAAAATACTGCGGGTGCATCTTTAGCGAAGAAGAGCGCTACCTCAGAAAAAAGCAGCGCTCAAAGGAATGATCTCTATTTCTCTTCGATAATGTTCTCTTCGATAAACCAACGTCAAACACCCTCTGCCACTCGGGGAAGTAGCGTTCGAAACCAAATGCGGCACGATAAGGTCGATCGTACCACGAGCCACCCACGGCAACACGGCGACCTTTCGCGTCGCGAGTGCTCGTCCACTCCGCCACGTTGCCATGCACATCGTAGAGTCCCCACGCATTGGGAGAGTAGGAGCCGGGGGCGATCGACAGAACCGCCTTGTCGTTAAAGCGTTTGTCCGCAGGAATCCAATCGTCAAACTCGGGCAGCTCGCGTGAATAGCGAGAATCCACCGTATAAGGATTGGTGGCGAAAAAGCCGATCTCCCGGTCGGCAAGATTCGCGTGAGGTCCGAAATCGGTATTCAAATCTCCATAGCAAAAATCCGAAACGGCTCCTGCACGCGCCGCCCATTCCCACTCGGAAGTCGAAGGAAGGCGCACGACGTTGCCCGTCTGACGAGAAAGCCACGCGCAAAACTCGTCCGCGCTTTTCGCACTCACGCGACACACCGGCTGCTCCGGGTTGTTCATCGGGTAGCCATGGATGCCAAATTGGTAGCAATGTTTCGACTCGACGCGACTATCGTGGTGCGGGTCGAATTGCGCGAATTGGGCGTTGGAAATTTCCGTGGCGCTTATCCAGAAGGGTTTCGAAAAAGTGTGCGTCTCGCCATTGATTCGATAGGACCCAGCCGGAATCTTGACGAACACCAACACGTGTCCGCCGCCCAAGTCGACCTTTCGCGTCGCTGGTTCGAAAGACTCAAAGCGTACACCATCCACAACGCGCTGAGGTTTGGAGAACTCCTTCGAATAACGAATTCTCTCCCCGCCCTCAAAGACGGTGGGAGCGATCGCCTCGGCATCGTGTTCGTCTAAATTCGCGTACAACTTCGCAAGCTCAATGCGACGATTTCTCTGTTGGTCGGGATTTTTCGTCGCCTCCGCCCACGTGCCATGGTAGGGGCAATTGAGATCAATCCACGTCAAAATGCGCTCCCACGCTTCTGGCGAAAGTTGGACGCCATAGTGCCCATTCCTCAGAATCTGCACCAACTCCGTCGTGTCGGCAGAGAATTCCTTCGGCTCCAACAAGTGCATGTCGGACTCAATGCCCGAGCGGCGCACGTAGCGCTGAAGTTGAAAGTAGCCAACGCTGAAATGCGCGTTTCGAGAAATGTATCCCGTCCCGTTCCCATGGAGGATGGAGTGATAATTTTTGACGAAAACATCTCCGCGCAGGTCGGGTTGTTGGAATCCCTCGGACGCGCCATCGTGGCAATCGAGGCAATATTTATCGATCACGGGTTGGACTTCGCGTGGATAGGCAAAGCCACGCCGCTCGCCATACCAAGGGGTGATTTCTGCGGGAGGAGCCAAAAAACCTTGCGACGTTTTCGGCAGCGCCGCCTGATTTTGATCTTCGTGGCAGCCGTTGCATTGAAGCACCTCGCCTGGCATAGCCGTGAGCCACGAGCGCATGAGTTGAAGCGCCTGTCCTGATTCGTCCAAAGGTTGGAGCGAAATGGGCGTGTTGGCTGGTATCCGAAATCGCACGGAACCATCTTCGTTCACGGGAACGGTCCCCAAAACCTGCTTAATATCCCACGGACCATCCACTCCGACGATACCAAGAAGCCCTCCCATGTTCTGGTACGAAAAATGATACGTGAACAATCGCAGCTTTTTCACGGTGCCGCGCGGCACGTCTTTAAGTCCGGGACCGTTATAAATGTCCGCAATATAAACATCCGCATCTTTCCGAGACAAATCGACACGATCCGGCAGAACGGGAGGTCGCGGCGTTTTGCGAATCGGAATCGGCTCCATGAGCGCGTACCCCGACTCCTCGCGCAGGAGCAGGAGATTGTCGAACACATCGACGAGATAAATGCCCCAATTCGCACTCGGATTGGGTTTCATCGCCACGATGAGATACTTCTCGCTGAGCGGATAGGGATGGAGAAACTTCGGCCAGGAATTTTGCACAAGCGCGTCGCGAATAAGCGGCTCGACCTTCTTTCCCCATCCGGGAATCCGTTGCACGCATCCTTCCGCCTCGAATCGACCTTTGGCGGGATCCAAAAGAACCAACTCCCCCGCGCGGTGGGAGTCGTGATGCCCCGTGATAACGCTCGCGACCATCGAGCGATGCCCAGGAACGGCTCGAGGATACCAAAGCGAGTTTGGCCAGTAGGAATTGCTACCGTAGTACGAAAGTTGGCTGGTTCCGTCTGGGTTGCAATGGAAGAGTTGGCGTGAGTTGCTGTGTGGAATATCTGCGTACTCCCACCTTTGATAAACGACGCGACCATTGTTGAGAAGCGCCGGATTCCACGAATGCTCCTGGTCGAACGCCAGTTGTCGTTTTTCGGAACCGTCGGCATTCATCCGAAAGAGTGTCGCGATGTGGGAGCTTCCATAGACACACGGCACGCCCGCCATAATCGCGGTGGAAGTGTAGATAATTCTGTCGTCTGGCAGGTAGCACGCGTCGTAGCTATCGACGTCCGGCTGCTCCGCCGTGAGTTCCCTCGGCGCGGCAGAACCATCCAACGCATACTCAAAAACCTGCCATCGATCATGCGTTCCGACCGAAGAAAAGAGGATTTTCTCCCCGTCCCAATGAAGATCCACGTCCCCCACGAACACGGGTTTCTCGGGCTTGTACACCACTTTTCCCTCTCCAGACGCCCGGACCGGGACGCGCACGATTGCGTCGTCGAAATTGTTCTTCGGAAGCGACGAGTTGCTCTCCCAATTGTACGGCAGACCAAGCCGAGGGGAACGATTGCCGCGTCGGATGATGAGAAGCTCGTCGAAATCGTCCAAAAGTGGATTCGAGAGCAAAACGACGCGACGAAAAGCCTCGTATTCCTCGCAAAGTCGGTCGAGTCGTGCCGCAGACGCTTCGTCTGGCGCGCTTGAAAGATCGAGATACTCCTCAAATTGGCGTTGAAACTCCGCAAACTTTTCGCGATAGCCACTGGAGGCGTATTTCTCCGACCACGCGGCATAGAAATCATCAAGCGCCCGATCCATTGCGGGGAGGGAATTTGACACCCCGTTGGTGAGTCGAGCGAGACGAGCAAATCGTCGCTCCGTCTCCCGCTCGACACGACGACGCGCAAAATCGTCACGCTCCTCCTGCGTCGCGAACAACTCCGGGTCGTTCTCGTCCGCAAGTGCCTGAAGCTCGACGAGAGAGCACCAACTGTTGGCGCTCGATTTTTCCTTGCCCGGCTGTCCCGCCGCTACGGGGTAGGTCTGCCAAATACGAAACGCAATTTTTTGATACTTTTCCTCGCCGCCGACTTTCACGATCGAAATGAAGGGACCCGAATCGCACCCAAGGACGGAGGAACCCGAGGAAAAAACCGCTTTGTCGTCCAGAATCACCTCAAAATCCTGATTGGCGCGCGCGTCGGAATTCGAAGTCAAAATGCGAATTTCCTCGATTCTTCGCGGACGATCCAATTGGAAAACGATCTCGCCAGGCTTCCCTGATGCCCAAATGCGCCCTTCTCCAACCCACTCGCCCGCAGAACCATCGACGAGCATGGAGGCTTGCGACGACGGAACACACCGATTCGCCACCAATTTCGCCCCGGGGAACGCGAGGAGATTCAAATCGTGGCAGCGTTCCAACTCTTCATCCAGAGAGGCGTGCCCACTTCCGTCGCCAGAAAAAGAGCGTGTTTGGATATCCGCCACCGCTGGCAGAGCGAGAAGGGCAAGAAAAAACAAAAATAGGAACGCGACTGTTCGTTCTCGGGCTGGCATGGTTCTTTCCTTTGTTTGCGTTATACTGGCGTTTGAATGAATTGGAGTTTTCACAAAAAAGCGAGGAACCGCAGTGCGTAGCTCCGACGGCGAACGGCTGCGGAAATTCCAACGCGAAGTAATATAAATCTTACTCAAAACCTCGATGTCTTCGCCATTCTACCATTATTTCTCCTTCGCGTCAATCCCTGCCAAAAAATTTTTGCGAAATCTTCCCCTTTTGCTTGACAAACGGCAGGCGGTGTGCTATACTCGACCTTATACCCATGGCGTCGTATCGGCGCGAGTCAAAGAATTCCGCTCTTGATGGAGAGCAAGTCCAAGCAGGGAGGCTATATTATGTTCGTTCAGCGCGCTTTTCGCGTCCGTTTTTTCGCACTCCACATCTTCATGCTCTTGTTTTTAGCGCGCACTCCGTGTTTGTCGGCAGAATTTTCTCAAATGGTACCAACCCAAGTGCCGATCCCGATGTCGGAGAATCTTTTGCGGGGCGACGTGCTGCGTGTCGTCGTGACGATGGAACTTCCGACGGAAGATGCCGCGCTTCGAGGGACGAACCGCACGCAGGATTCCGCGTCGCTCGAGTGGAAAAAAGTCGACTTGAGCGATCTCGAATCTCCTCCCGAGGTGCATTTCTTGGTTCCTCAAAATGGTTTATTTGACATTTCAAAGCCTTATTTTGCGATAGCCACGCACTCCGAAGAAAAGAGAATCTGCTTTTTCACTCCTCTTATCACGCGCGAAAGTCTCGATGTGCTCACGAATTTTCTCGTGACGACCTACGATTATCGTGGGCGAATTCACGATCTCACGAGTATAAATCCATGCGATCTGCTTTTCGCTTCCTCGGACTTTAGTGCCGCGCAGCTGTCGTCGTTTCGATACTCATTCTCGTACAACGATAGCGAAAAGGACAACGTCTCGGAAGTGGTGCTTTATCTTCGTCCCGCAGGACGCAAAAAATATAGAGACGAGTACGAAATTGGTCGAATCCAGGCGTTCTACGAAAATGGACGCCTCGCGCGTTTTCTCGCCGACGGCGACAAGTACTTCTTCAGCAAATCGACAACCAAACTCACCTACAACGCCGACGGATTTCTTGCCTCGAAGGAAGAGACCGACGAAAACGATCAATTAGTGCTCCACGGCTCCATGAGCTATCGAAATTACGAAAAAGACGACCACGGAAATTGGACTCGCAGAGACATTTATCGTCGCGACCACTTGGGAAACGAACAATTCCAAGGAACACAAAAGAGAGTGATCGAGTATAATATACCCGTTCTCCTTTAAAATTCCCGTTTTACGCGACGCTTTGCGAGCCGTGGTGCGTAGCTCCAACGGCGGACGGCATCGGGAAATTCCAACGAGAGGTATTATAAAACATCCTCCGAGTTTATGATAGCACATCTTCCCAGGAACGTCAAGAGGGGGAAAATGAAAAATAATGTTGGGGAGCTTCCATTTAGTGGGGACCCGAGCGGGATTTTTGGGGAAAGACCTTGTGATTTTTCTCATTCTTCCAAAATCACAAATTCAAACAACCGCCCATTTCGAGCCATTTTTTCACATTTTCCCAGAGAAAAAATATCACATTTCACCATCGAGACACTAAAACACGCATCCTGAAGATAGTTGTCCGAGAAGTCCGATGTTTTAGTCCGTGTTTCGCAAAAATGCGTTTGAGTGCGTAAAAACGGGTGTGAAACAAACGTCAAAACCTCCTCAAAAACAATTAAATTAACGAATATCAACTCTACTGCGGAATTTCTGCATTAAAACCCGCTTTTGCAAAAAAACATCCGATCGCAAAAAACACGTAAAAAACGCATTTTCTCACTAAAAAGAATCAAAAAGTGCAAAAGTGCGAAACGCATCAGAGTCCTATTTTTACGCAATATGGCTTTTTTTCCGAATAGCGGACTAAAACACTTTGAAAAAATCCATAATCATACAACCACGTAAAAATAGGCATATCGCAAAACGCCCACAAAGCACACCCCCAATTTTTGATTTCTCAAGATACCGCACAAAAACCAAATTCCCCTTTCCTGAAGGGATACGCCCGAAGGGCGGGGGGTAGTTTGATATGGTGAACGCGTTCCCCCAGCAGAACACCCCGTCAATCAGGTGGGTGGCCGAGGACGACCACCCTCCGAAGGGGGGAATCGGGCAATATCCCTCGCCTCTTCATCCACAACTACGCTTCGCTTCGTTCTCGGCTCCGACGTCGTGCCTTCGTAAAGAGTATTGTTTCCGTGACACAAATAAACCAGAACGCCATTCTGAACTTTGATTATCGTTTGATTCTGTCCCCGGACCTCGGACTTGCTCGTGGAGGGCGATGCCCCCCACTTCGCCAAGTCCGCACTCGCAGGGGCGCTCTACCTCCCTCGTTTGGGATTGGGCATACTTCCCACCCTGCTCTTTTTCCTACCAACTTCTTCTCCGCCACAACGCGCATTCGACGCTACGGCTCTTCTCACTCTCTGCTCGGGGGCGGCTCCGCACTCGCCCCCTTGCGTTCGTTCGTTTCGCCTTCGCGATGGCTATGAACTAGGGGGGACGAAGAGGAGGCGGAAGCCAACGATGCCGCCCGAGTTCGCCGGGTCGCAGTCGTCCCGGAACGCGGACCGACAGCCCTCGGCGCTGCGGCTCCAGCTACCGCCACGAATCACTCGGCTCGAACCATTATCAGGCCCTTTCGGGTCGCTCGTTGGCGACCTATCGTAATAATCCGCTCCATA
>JAUNBK010000163.1 GCA_030527105.1 Planctomycetia bacterium | reverse complement strand
CTTCCTCTCAAACTCTCCTTCAAAAAGCTTTTGATCGTCTCACGCCGTTCGCGAATGCTGTTTGTTTTTTGGACACAGCGCTAACGTTTTATCGGGCGAAAAATCGCCACGCAGCCGCCGTTCTCGGACATGCTCAAGTCGAGCGTCTCACTGGACGCAACGATTCGCGTCGTTTTCTCAGCCGCGCGCCAGCCGTCCTTAGCGGAGTCGGCATCCGTCCACAACGTCATTTCGTACTTCATTTCGGGATCCAAAAACGCGAGCGACACGGAGGAAACGCAAGCTCGTGAACCATTCGTCCCGCCGAGGAACCAGACGTCGTTGGGTGATTTTCTTGCGATAACGACACGGCGACCGATTTCTGCGTCGAGAACTTTCGTGTCGACCCACTCAACACCCACTTCGCGAAAGAACTCCAACTCGGAGCCAAATGCGTTGCCGGTCGTGTTGTTTCGAATGTTCCACGCGCCACGAATCACGGGAGCGGGGGCGTAAAGCGTGACGAGAAGCGACAATTGGTGGCAGTGCGAACGTCCCTGAACATAAAAACGCGGCGTGAAATCAAACGGACCAACGAGTCCGCGCGTGAAAGGCAAAACGGTGTCGTGCGACGCGGGGTGGTTCCCCTCCTGCCCGCCGCCACCCTCGACAATCATCAGATTCGGGTAGGTTTGCGAGAGTCCATCCGGGAGATAGGCGTCGTGAACGCAAAGCCAAAGTCGGTGTTTGGCGGCTATTTCGACGAGACGACGAATATCTTGCGTGTCTTTCGCGCTTCCGTATGCGACAAAACCGGGCTTCAAACCCGCCAATCCCCACGACGAGTACAAGGCGAAAAGCTCGTCGATATCGTAAGATTTAAGCATTCTGTCGTTGATATAGAGGCAGATTCCGACACCACGCTCTTTGGCGTACGCGACGAGTTGATGAACGTCGAGATCGACCCACGTGCTCGCCCGGAAGCGTGGAAAATAGGGGACGAGACCTTTCGCCACGACTCGCGGATCGGGTTTGGTGTTGGCGCGCCACGTTGGGTCGCTCGCCTTGTCGGGGTTGTTTTTCGCCCATTCTTCGCACTCCGCGTCGGTGTAGACCCACTCGGTGCCGTACCACCCCCAGTCGATTTGTAGGTATCGGAAATTGTTTTCGGCAGCAAAATCGACCAAGCCCATGAGGTCGCGCATCCGGATTTGGCAGTTGCCAGAGTTGCTAATGGTTTTCCCCGGTTGAATCCACGTGGTCTCTTTCAAAGCGCACGGTGGGTTCAGATTGGCGATAAAATATTGCTTTTCGATGAGAGCCGCTTCGTTCTCACCCAGCAAAACGGCGCGCCACGGCGTGGAAAACCCCTCGGAGTCCTCGGAGGCGTTCTTCCAATTCACGTGCGGAGTGCGCACCGCGACGGCACCAGAGTCGTCTTTCACGAGGCGAAAACGGGGATAATCCACGACAAACGCTTCCATGATGGAGAAGGCGCGCCCGTCGGAATACTTGCCCGTGAGAGGCGGCGAGGTTTCGCGAAAATCCGAATAAGCCACCGCATCCTCGGAAAAGGTCGATTCCGTCCACGAAATCGGGAAGACGCCAACATCCTCGGGGAGTCGGAAAGTCGTTTTTTCACCATGGATCGACGGAATCATGCGTCGAGAGAAGACGTAGCGCAGCGCGACACCCTCGTTGTACGCTCGGAATTCTATTTGGAATCCGCGTTTTTCCGCGCCGTCGGCAGGTGCAATCTCGCGGAGCGATACGATCATGGCGCAGTACGCGTCGGGGATTTGAGCGTACTCACCATAAATGGGGGAGTAGACGCGATTTTCGGAACGATACTCGACGCCGCAAACCTCGAGTGCGCCCATGGGATTAGGAAGCTCCAAGCCCAAATTCGAAGGGAGGATCGTGTCTTTTTCACGAAAGCGCACGGAATAAGCGGGCGCACCCTCTCGGCAACAAAAATCGAGGCAAATTTCCCCATTTGGCGAGGCGAGACGATGATGCTCCTCCGCCGCCAAGGAGGGAGCCGTACTCGACAAAAACAGGCACAAAACAATGCTCGTTGCGAAACGAAACATGGAATCTCCTTTCGATTTCAAGAAATACTTTTTGTTTGATTTAGGCAGGATTCTCCTCCGCGAAGGGATTTTTGGATCGAGGCATGATTTTGCACAAAATGACACCTCCAAAATAGAGAAACGAGAGCGGAATTGCCATGAGCACCATGCTCGTCGGGTCCGCAGGCGTGAGCAACATAGAGATGAAAAAGATCATCAAAATCGCCACGCGCCAGTAGGTCACGTACATCGACGCCGTGACGACTCCAATGCGCTCCAAAAAGAGCATGACGAGCGGCAATTGAAAACTGATTCCAAAGCCAATAGGAAGGAGCAGAAAGAAATTGAGCCATTCGCTGATTCGCGGCTCCGGCTCAATCCCCATCCACTGGTTGAAGCTGAAGAGGAATTCCAACACCGGTTGAAACACGAAGAAAAAGGCGAGAAACGCTCCTCCCAAAAATAGTCCCAAGCTAAATGGCAAGAAGACATGGACGTAGCGCTTTTCGTGAGGATAAAGCCCGGCGGCGACGAAGCTCCATATCTGCCAAAAAACCCAGGGACTTGCCAAAATGACACCCGCAAGGAGGGACGCTTTGATATAAATCATGAACGTTTCCTGCACGGCAAAGTTCCGTACCTGCGCGCGATGGTCGTTCTCCGATCTCTTCCAAACGTACATCGAGACGAGTTGCGTTTCCTCCGTTGCCGCACCTTGGATCGCCTCGTCTCGAACGGTTTTCGAAACGTCCTCGCTCAAATCGATATTCTTGCTCGCGAACATGTTCGAAATGTACCTGCCCCACTTTTCGAACGAGAAATAGTCCGCCACGCTCCAAGATTCGTCGCCGAGCGCCAACTCTTCTGGTGTTTTGGCGAAATCCTTCTTCTCGACCTTATCCTTAAAAGGCGACTCTTTCGGCAAAGTCGCGGGGTCGATCCCCAAAAGGAGCGCAATCTCAGTAGGATTGACGAGAAGCTCCTCCGCGACAAGTCCGTAGTTTTTCGGCAGCGTGCGAATGTCCGCGCCGTACCCGTGGCTGATGAGGACATCCTCCTTGTTGTCGATCGTGTATGTCGAGCGACCCTGGTAGTATTTTATGAGCGCACCCTTGAGTGGCATCTGAATGATTTCCACCACATTGCCCCCAATGAGAAGCCCAACAAGGAACCCAATCACGAGTCCCACGATGGAACGAATGAGGCACGTCCGCAGTTCTTCAAGATGTTCCCCGAAAGACATTGTGCTGCTTTCGAAGTAATCGTCTTCATTAAATTTCGACACGGTTTCACTCCGTTGGTATATATACGTAAATCGATTTAAAAATCACCACTCCATTATAAACGAAAACTTTCATTTTGCAAACGTGGGGGGGCGGGATTTTTCTCGTTTTTTTGCAATTTGTAAAACTTCGCGTTGGAATTTCCGTTTTTGTCCGCCGTTGGAGCTACGCACCACGGCTCGCAGAGTGTTGCGAAAACCGGGGATTTTAAACCACGATGAGTATACACGCATCGCACCTCCGAAATGCGGGGGGAACCCGAAGTTTGGCTGGACAAGCGCCCAAGCTGCATGTTTGTTTCAAAACGTTCGCAGACATTCTTCCGCCTCTTTTATGGCTTTATCTGTTTTTTCCAAAAGTCGATCGACTTCCGCCATTTTATGAAGATATCTCTTGTGCTCCTGCTCCAAACTTTGAACCGAGAATACGGCACAACCGACAATCCGACTGAGGCGCAGGCGCTGATCGCGCGTTGTGCGGGCACACTCGCGAAAATTTCCATAGTCCTGTTCCATCTTGTCCAACAATTGCGTAATGCTCAAAAAATCAGCTATGAGAAAATCAATTTCTTGCAGAACCACCTCAAGTGATTTTCTGGCAAAAATATTCCGAAACGACATTTGAACGAGAGGATTCTTTTCGCATTCGTTCATGTAGGAGGTGCAGGCTTCGTTGAGCGTCCAAAAGGTGTCCGGGATGCGTTCCGCCGACGCGCCGAGTGGGGGCATTGGTGCCGCAACCGCTCTTTCCTCAAGACCCTGCTCTATCTCTTGCAAACGAACCGCTCGCTGGGTGAATGACGCTGTTTCTGATGGCGTGCCGCAGCCGAGAGTTAGGCAAATGAGAAACAACACCCCCGCAGAAACAACGGAAAAACAATATCGAGGCGCTTTTGATGCGGTCGATGTTTCGCTACCACCGGCGTGTTGGGAAAATATCTGTGGCAAAAAAATCGAAATGTACTGCGAAATATTATTCATCATTTTTCCTCTCCTCTATCGACACATCATCGCCTCGATTATTTCCGAAACGAGCGCGTTGTTCTCGGGGCGAATTTGCACCATCACGTGATTCATTCGTTGGGTGTATCGCCACTCGTTGGTGCCGTTTTCGAACACATGATTGTACCCTTCGAGCGTCGTCTTCCAATATGGCGCGGCAGGGCGGACGGCATAAAGCAGCGTGACTTGGTCCCAGCTTGGGCGCGTTTTTCTCTC
>JAUNBK010000046.1 GCA_030527105.1 Planctomycetia bacterium | reverse complement strand
AAGCCGAGCGCGCTTCTCGAGGAGCGATAGGATTTCAATGTCTATTTCGTTTATTTCGTTTGTCGATTCGCTACGCATAAGCCAGAAACTCTACGGATTTTCCACTTTGTTATTCTGTACGACTTCGTTTTGCACAACGTTCTTCTTATCGGTATTTCTCGACATTTCTCAACACGTTCGCTAAAAATTTTTGAGACGATTGCCCCTATTTTCCCCGCTATCATGCTGGAGCGTGAATTTTTTTGCCAAATTTCATGCCCCCCATTGTATCCCGTGGGGAATTTTGATATAATCACGGTACTGTATGTGGACGGCAGGCGAAAACCGGGAATTTATAATACTTCGCGTTGAAATTTCCGGCTCCGTCCGCCGTCGGAGCTACGCACCACGACTCGCAAAGCGTCGCGCAAGACGGGAATTCTAAAGGACGATGAGTACAAAGGAGGATGAGTAAATGTCAATTACGCGAAGAGAGGTTTTAAAAAACGGTGTCATTCTGTCGGCGGCGACCGCTGCGGGCGTTGCTTCGAATGCAGACGCGCAGTTCGGCTGGAAGAGACCGCAGCAGCAATTCTCTGGACGGCGCGTTTTGCCATTCGACCCCGAGAATCCTGCCATCCTGTACAATAGAGCAAATTGCCAACGCTGCGGCGATTGTGTCGTAGTGTGCAAGGAGACACAGAAAGTCTTTGGCAACGGTACGACCCCCTCCAAACTCAACTGTATCTACTGCGGACAGTGCGTCGCCAACTGTTGGAACAACGGCGTCACGGAGCGCTTTCATCTTCAGGAAATCTACAACGCGATTCGAGACAACCGCGCGCAAAACGGAACGAAGAAATTTGTCGCAATCGTTTCCCCTGCCGTTCGTGCCACGCTCGGAGAGATGTTCGGATTCGCGCCGGGGACGAATGTCGAGAAACTCATACCATCCGCACTTCGCAGAGTGGGGTTCGACTACGTTTTCGACGCCGTTTTTGGCGCAGATCTCACCGTGATGGAAGAGGCGGCAGAGCTTAAAGCGCGCTTGGCGTCGGGCAAAAAAGGTCCTCTTTTCACCAGCTGCTGTCCCGCATGGGTGCGGTTTGTCGAGCTGTTTTATGAAGACTACGTGCCGAACATTTCGTCGTGCAAAAGCCCGCTTCTTATGCATAGCGCCATCATAAAAACGTGGTTCGCGAAAAAAATGGGGTGGAAGCCCGAAGACGTCGTTGTTGCCGCCATCACGCCTTGCACCGCGAAAAAGTACGAACGCACGTTGGGAGAAAGACGCGATTTGGACTTCGCACTCACGACGCGCGAGTTCGGCTGGTGGCTCATGGAGCTTGAAATCCCGTTTGCGGAATTGGAGCCGAGCGGCTTCGACTCCCTCTTGGGCGAGGGGTCCGGGGCGGGCGCGCTCTTCGGAAACACGGGAGGCGTCACGGAAGCGGTCTTGAGGACGCTCTACTTCGAAAACGAGGCGAAAAAGCCTCCCCAAGACTGGCTCACGCTCACGCCCGTCCGGGGCTTGGATGGTTTTCGAAAAGCAGAAATCCAACTGGGCGATCGCACGCTGCGCATCGGCATCGTTCATGGTACGGGCGCCGCCAGGGATATGTTCCGCGTGCTGAAGGACGTTCCGTTTGATTTTATCGAAGTCATGGCTTGCCGCGGCGGTTGCATCGGTGGCGGCGGACTGCCAAAAACCGAGCTTCCCATTTCGGATCGACTTCGGACAGACAGAATGGGGGCGCTCTTCGCTCGCGACAAAAGCTCCAAAGTCCGATTGAGTTCCGAGAACCCCGAAATTCAGGCGCTCTATCGCGACTTTTTGAAAGAAACCGGCAACGAATTGCTGCATCGATGAGTGCTGATGTGCATTCTCAACGGGGAACCCTATGTCGGGAAGCGCGAGGCGTCCGACGTAGGGTTCCGCGACGGAGTGAGAGGTCCCATTTGGGGGAGCGCGAGTGTGCCCATGAATGGTCGAGTGGGCGGATTTTTTTCGGGGAAACTCTCGATTTTCTTCAGTCCTCGAAAATCACGAATTCAAACAGCCCCCCATTTCGAGTCATTTTTTTGCATTTTTCCAGAGAAAAAACTTTACCTTTTGCAATCGTACCTATAAAACACGCATTCTAAAGATTGTTGTCCGAGAAGCCTGATGTTTTAGTCCGCTTCCCGTACAAATGAGTTTGAGTACGCAAAAACAAGTGTGAAATACATGTCAAAAACACCTCAAAAACAATTAAATTAACGAATATCAACTTTGCTGCTGAAATTCTGCATTGAAACTCACTTTTACAAAAAACATTCGATCGCAAAAAGCGCATTTTTTCACTAAAAAGAATCAAAAAGTGCAAAAGTGCGAAATGCGTCAGAGTCCTATTTTTACGCAACATGTCATTTTTACGAATCGCGAACAAAAACATTTTGAAAAAATCCACAATCATACAGCCTCGTAAAAATAGGGATATCGCAAAACACCCCGGAAAAATACCGCACATCTTCGATTTTTTTGAACGCAGAACAAAAACCATTTAATCCCCCTTCCCTGAAGCAGGGGAATTGTCCTCGCTCTTTCGAGCCGTGAACGAAGGGCGCAGCCCGTAGTTCCAGACGGAGGGAGAATTGTTTGACGCTCAATCCAAGGGGTGCTCCACCAAAGTTCGCGCTCGAGATTCTTTAGACGGGTGGGAGACGCCCTTGGCGCTTCAGCTGGAACTACGCTGCGCTTTGTTCTCGGCTCGGGTTGGTTCGCCACCAAAGTTTGAATGCACACCATGCGAAATTTCGACAAGAACGCCCCCTTGTGAAAGTTGGGCGTTTCTGGTATAATGGTGGGATTCAACTTGTCTGCATGGGTTCTATATGGGGCTATAGGGGCGACAAGTCTGGTTCGGTTGCGTGTGTGCGCAGGAGAAACAATGAAATCGGGTGAAAATTTACGAGTAGCAGTGGTTGGCGGCGGCATTTCGGGGCTGGCTGCTGCGTTTTGGCTGCGGGAAAATTGTCCGAATGTTGAGGTTAAAGTCTTCGAAAAACGTTCGAGGTTGGGGGGCGTCCTGAATACTGAAATCCGCGACGGCTTCGAAATCGAACAAAGTGCCGACAATTTCATCACGACCATGCCGTGGGGGCTTGATCTCTGCAAGAGAATCGGGCTTGAGGACGATATCGTCACAACGTCACCAAATTTCCGTCAGACTTTCGTCGTCTGGAGGAATCGGCTGCACAAACTCCCCGATGGTTTTATGATGATGGCGCCAACGAAGTGGCTGCCGATGGCGTTTACGCCGCTCTTGTCGATTCGTGGAAAAATCCGCGCGGCAATGGAGTACTTTCTGCCGCCCAAAAAGGGGGATGAAGACGAGAGCCTCGAGAATTTTGCCGTCCGACGACTGGGGCGCGAGGCGTTCGAAAAACTTATCGAGCCTCTCGTGAGTGGCGTTTATGCTGCCGACATGTCGCGATTGAGTCTTGCCGCCACGCTCCCGCGCTTTCGTCAGATGGAAAAAGAGTACGGAAGTCTGATTCGTGCCATGCGTGCCGCGCGACGAAAGACGAACGCGGGGACAAACTGCTCTCAAAGCGGTCCGCGATACGGGCTTTTCGTGACGATTCGCGGTGGGCTAAAGAGAATCATCGACCAAATCGCCAGAAAGCTCCCCCCGGAGAGCGTCCATCTCGAAACGAGCGTGACTTCGCTAAAGTCCGTGCCAGAAGGGTGGCGCGTCGCGTATTCCTCCGCCTCTTGCGACCCGGGAGCGGACGAAAAGTGTGAGACGTTTGACGCCGTGATTCTCGCTGCGGAATCGCACAACGACGCGCGACTGGCGGAGAGTGCCAATCTCCCGCAGCTTGCGCACCTTTTGGACGGCATCGACCACACCGGCACGGTTGTAATGACGGCAGCCTTCAAACGTTCGCAAATAAAACACCCACTCGACGGCATGGGAGCGGTCGTCGCGGGCGTCGAGAAGAGTCCGATTCTCGCGCTGAGTTTTAGCAATCAAAAATACCCCCACCGTGCGCCAGAAGGGTATTCGCTCATCCGGATTTTTAGCGGTGGATATCGAAATCCAGAGGTGGTCGACATGCCAGAGGAGGAGATGCGCGCACTTTTGTTGGAGAAAACGGCCTCCATGCTTCGGATTGAAGGGGAGCCTACCTTGGTGACGACGTCGCGATGGGCGCGGACGATGCCGCAGTTCCATCTGGGGCACCTCGAGCGCATGGCGCAGATTGAGGCGGAGCTTGCGCACCTTCCCTCGCTCGCACTCGCGGGGAATTCCTTCACAGGCGTTGGCATCCCGCAATGCGTGCATTCCGGCGAGTTGGCGGCGCAAAAAATCGCTCGACTCGTGGGAGTCGAAATCGACGCGGAGTCCGAGAATCACGAGAGCAAAACGACATGAGACACGAGGACTCGAACATGAAATTTTCGCGGAGGAAACCGCAGCCAGCGGTCGCGCGGTTGGCGAGCGTTTGGTGAGAATGATCGACGGCGTTGAGTATGCGTCTCGTTCTTCCAGCATCTTGAGAGGAAACATTTTTGAAAAATTGTTTCCCCTCAACCTTTCCTTCAAAAAGCTTTTGATGTACTCGCTTCGTTCGCGAATGCCGTTTGTTTTTTGAACACAGCACCAACCCGCCAGAGCCGAGAACGAAGCGTAGCGTAGTACCGGATGAAGTGGATCAAAACATCCTTTTTTGCCTATTTTATACTCGTCGTCCTTTAAAATTCCCGTTTTGCGCGACGCTTTGTGAGCCGTGGTGCGTAGCTCCAACGGCGGGCGGAACCGGAAATTTCAACGAGAAGTATTATATAACCATCAAAATTTGAACGCACTCATTTTTTGGACGAAGCGTAGCCCCCCCTTTCCACGCGGGGAAATTTGAGGTATAAAACGAGTATAAAGTCCGATGGGTATAAAATCCGATTCATTGTGAGCCGGGGAAATTTTGTGTTTTTTAAGGAATTCATTCATGTTCAAAACGAGAACCTTTCGTCCCGCCGTCCTTTTGGTGATCGGCGTTGTTTCTCTCCTCGCTGCCGTTGGCTCCGTCGCGCAGGCAGGCGATTTCGTCGACCTCTTTAATGGGGAAAGTCTCGATGGCTGGCGCGCGGCAGAGAATCCCGGCGCGTTCTCCGTCGAAAACGGCGTTATCAAAGTCCACGGAACGCGCGGACACCTCTTTTATGAGGGCGAGGTGCAAAACCATTGTTGGAAAAACTTCCACCTCCAAGCTGTCGTAATGACGAAACAAAACGCCAACAGCGGTATCTTCATCCACACGCGCTACCAAGACTCTGGCTGGCCGCAAATCGGCTACGAGTGCCAAGTCGCCAACACGCATCCCGATCCGCAAAAAACGGGCACGATTTATAATCATTGCCGAGTCAATCCCGCCCCGGCGCAGGATGATGTTTGGTTCACGTATGATATTATCGTGGAAGGGAAGCGAATCATTACCAAAATCGACGGAAAAGTTTGCGCAGATTGGACCGAACCGGACGATGTGCCGAGCGACAAGACGATTCGTCTGAGCCAAGGAACGTTTGCGCTCCAGGCGCACGACCCTGGGAGCGTGGTGTATTTCAAGAGCATCAAAGTAAAATCGCTCGATTAGGATCAAGTTGAGCGAAAGTTTGACCCACGGAGCGGGAGCGTAGAAGCGCGCGAAAGCGTGGAGTTTTGCGCCCCCGCTTGCAATTTCGGAATTTCACAATATAATAACGCCGTTTCTCGTTTTGAACGTTTCGTGAGAAAGTTTGGTGAGAACGTTCCGTATAGGAATCATAAAAACCTCGAGAGTAAGTTCATGTCCAATTCCAATTTAAGTCAGTGGCAGCAGCATATAAATCGCCCGAAGCGCGGCGTCCCAGAGGGGCTTTGGGAACGGTGTCCGGGTTGCCAAGCGACCGTCTATCGCAAGGAAGTCGACGAGCGTCAGGGAATTTGCCCCGAATGCGATTATCATTGGTCGATTCCCGCGCGGACGCGGATCGCGCAGTTGCTCGACGAGGGCACGTTTGAGGAGTGGGACGCGGATCTTGCCTCGTGCGACTTCCTAAATTTCACGGACAAAAAAACCTACGCACAACGACTTCTGGACGAGCAGATGCGCACGCAGCTCAAGGACGCCGTGGTCACGGGGACGGGGATGATTCGCGCCCGGCGTGTCGTTTTCGCCGTCACGGACAGCAACTTCATGATGGGGAGCATGGGGAGCGTCGTTGGAGAGAAACTTTCGCGAGCCGTGGAGCGCGCGACGCAAAGTGATCTCCCCGTCATTATCGTGAGCGGCACGGGTGGCGGGGCGCGAATGCAGGAGGGAATCGTCTCTCTCATGCAGATGGCGAAGATTTCCGCGACCCTCGCGCGGCACGATTCCGCCGGCGGACTCTTCATATCCGTTCTCACCAACCCCACCATGGGCGGCGTGGCGGCAAGTTTCGCCTCCCTGGGAGATATCACGTTTGCGGAGCCAAAAGCGCTCATTGGGTTTGCGGGACCGAGGACGATTAAATCCACCGTCCAGATCGAACTCCCTGAGGGATTCCAAACCAGCGAGTTTCTGCTCGAGCATGGGTATATTGATCGAATTATTCGGCGTCCGGATTTGAAAAGCGAGATTGCAAGAGCGATCGACTACTGCGGAAAATAGCAGAAAATAAGAGAGAAGGGACGGGAGGAAGCCATGGGACTCTGGGATTCTTTGAAAAAAGCGTTCGGTTCAGAAAAATTGAACGTTGCCGAGCGGTTTGAGATCAAGCGCAAAGCCGTCGCGGGCACGATGTCGAGTTTCTACCTCGTCGAGGAGCGCGCCACGAAAAAGCCTTTCGGGCTGAAGATTATCGACATGAAAAAACTGGGCGATGTCGAAGCGCGTTTCAAGGGGCTCAAGAAGCCTTCCGAGGGGGAGGTTGCGATTCAATTCCAACACCCTTATATCGTGCGCACGTACGAATTTGGCATCACGACCAAGGACGAGAATTATATCCTCATGGAGTACCTCGCGGGCGGCGGCGTCCACACTCTCATCTCCAACTCGCCAGAAAAATTGGATGGCAAGCGCGTTTTATACCTTCGCCAAGGGGCTGAGGCGCTGCACGAAGTTCACAAAAAAGGGTTCATTCATCGCGATGTTTGCCCTCGAAACTTCATTCTCTCCCACGACGGCGCGACGATGAAACTTACAGACTTTGGTCTGACGGTTCCCGCCACGCAAAATTTCACACAGGCAGGGAATCGAACCGGGACGCCGAATTATATGGCTCCGGAGTTAGTGCGCCGCAAGCCGACCAATCAGCAACTCGACATTTTCGCATATGGCGTCTCCGCATACGAAATAATGACAGGGCATCTCCCATGGGAGAGCGGAACGGACGGGCGCGCGGCACTCTCCCACGACACGGAGCCGAGGGACATTCGCGAACTGCGCCCGAGCATTCAGCCCGCACTCGCACGGATTATTCATCAATGTATCGAGCCGAATCAGAGCAAGCGTTTCGCCTCTTTCGAGCCGGTTTTGCAACTGCTCGCCTCAGTGAAAAGCGAAGATGTTTGACACGCATTGCCATTTGGACGACGAGGCGTTTGAGCAGGATTTGGACGTCGTGATCGCGCGGGCGCACGCCGCTGGGGTGGAGAGAATGCTTGCTCCTGGAACGACGATTGCGTCTTCGCGTCGATGTATCGAGATTGCGAGCGCGAATCCGTCGGTTTTCGCTGCTGTTGCGATTCATCCAAATTCGATTTTGGACGATTTGTCTCATTTGCCCGATTTGGCTGCCGAGTTTGATCGGATTTTTGAGGAATTGGCGACGCAGCCCAAGGTGGTTGCGATCGGCGAGACGGGCTTGGACGAATATTGGGATTTCGTCCCGATCGAGGTTCAAAAAGAGTATCTTTGTCGCCATTTGCACGTCGCGCGGCGCGCAAACCTGCCGATCATTCTTCATTGTCGCGAGGCGGAACAAGCGCTTCTCGACACGCTGCGCGAGGATTTCGATCGAAACAGCGTGGTGCCGGGCGTTATTCATTCCTTTAGTGGAGATTCTGCGTTTCTTGCCGCGTGCTTGGAACTTGGTTTCTTCATCAGCTTCTCCGGGTCCGCGACGTACACGAATCGGAAGTTTCGTAAGATTCAGGAGTGTGCGGCACTCACGCCGAGCGATCGAATATTGAGCGAAACGGACAGCCCATATTTAACGCCGACGCCCTTTCGAGGCAAGGTCTCTCGCAACGCGCCGGAGTATATGACTCACACGTTGGAGGCGCTCGCATCCTTGCGTGGCGAGAGCGTCGAAAGCCTCCAACAGACGACAAGCGAGAATGCTTTGCGGCTGTTTGGCAGGGGATTATAATACTCATCATACTTTATAATACTTCTCGTTGAAATTTCCCGTTCCGTCTGCCGTCGGAGCTACGCACCACGTTGCGAAAAACGTTGCGAAAATCGGAATTTTAAAGGAGAACGAGTATAAAGCACGATGATCATAAAATTCGTTTTTCACAAAAATCCAGGAGCCGTGGCGCATAGATTCAACGGCTCCTCCCTTTTTGTGAAAATCCTAATTCGTTGGAACACTGGTATAAAATGGAGTAAAAAATGTTAAAATTTAATGATTCTCTCGTCGCCCCATTGCGTGACCATAAATGGTTGACTGCCGCGATTGCGGAAGTAACGCAGCAAGACATTTCGCGCGTGCGAGAACGGCTTTTCTTGGAACACCTCCACTTCCCACACGAGATACCCGCCTATTTTTCCGCTCGGAATCTCACCCCATTTGTTTATAACGAAGATATGGTACGTTTTTACGAGGAGACGGATTCGTTTCTCTTTGAACTCTCGGTTTGGAACCGCTCTGCTAGAAAATGCGCAATGCGCGAGTGGATACTTCGGAATTTGCGCAAAAATGGCATTGAGTCCGGGAAAATCCTCATTTGTGGCGACGGAATTGGCGTGGATAGCTTCTATTTTGTGCGCCACGGATACGATGTTACGTCTTTTGAAGTTTCGCGTTTGGGCGTCGCGATGGCGAAAAAACTGTTTTCGGACTGGGGAGGGAAGATCGTTATTTCTCACTCGCTCGGCGTTCTCCCAGAGCAATCGTTCGACGCGATTTTGTGTCTCGATGTGTTGGAGCATCTCCCCGACCCGATCGCGGCTGTTCGTGAAAATACGCAGTTGCTTCGACCTGGTGGACTCTTTATTTTTAGCTCGCCATTCTATCTCGTCGCAGAAAAATGGTCGACGCACCTGGACGCCAATCGAAAATTCAGCGGGAGAATTCGCGTCTTCGAAGAGGCCGGAAATATGAAGCACGTTGACGGAACCTTCCTCCAATGTCCGATTGTTTTTCAAAAAGTTGGGGCAAAACCCATGCTGCACATGTTGCCCACCAAACGACTCTTCTTGTGGTATGGAGCCGGATGGCTGCGTGTTTTTGGTCGGTTTCCTCAAATCATGCCGCCGTTCGTCCTGCGAGATTTTCGACGCGACAAGCAGATTCGGTCTTTTGTGTCCGATTTTGCAAAAGAGACAGAAAAAAATCTTGACATCTCGTTGAAAGTTTGAGGTCTCGAGGCGTTGGATTGGTGGGACACGTAGAGCGTTGGACGAGCGTTCTATTGAATGACCATTCGTCCAACGCCGTTTGTGTGCGTTAATTCGCCCAATCCTCGAGAGGTTTCGTCTCTAAAATGGGCGAGGGAGAAAGAGCCTGAAGCGCATTGATCCTTTCGACTTCCCGCGCGACCTCGTCTGCGCCGCGCCGGAACGAGAAGCAAAGGTGGAACGCTCGAGACTCTTTCGACTCCAACCGTGCGACGCGCCCGTGCGCTTTCTCAAAATCACGATTGTTGGGGAAATTAATGGCAGGCTCAAGACCCGTCACGTACCCATCGTCCCGCGCCTGCTCGCACTTCCACTGGCAAAAACAGGGGAATTCCTTCTTATTGAAATCAAGCGCAACGCCGAAATCCGCCGTTGGATTTTGAAGAAAGACCGCCGTGTCGCCATTTTCGTCCGCTGCGAGGTCATAATAATAGCACGTTTCGGGTCTGCCAACCTGCGGGGGGAGATACTCCAAACGCGTCTGCATCTGCGCGGCAGCCGTGTCGTTTCTCGGCGCACAACGTTTGAAGGGAATGAACGCGCGCGCTCCCTCGTCCGCCACCGGGTTACCCACGTTGATATGATACAAAAGCTCCAACTCGCCCGGCGCGGCAGACGTATTCTCCACCACGTCCGTCGTTCTGAACGTCGCGCCGTCGTACGGCAGGGTGAGTGTGCTCGTGAGTTCCAACGCGTTGAAGAAGAGGCGCGCCTCCCTCACGACGCCCGAAAGTCGAATCTCACGCTTCTCGTCGTCAAACTCCAATCGAAGAGCGCGAGCGGGTGTGTTTTGAATCATCCCATGGAGCGGAAATTGAAGATTACCCGAGGCGTCCCACTGCGGCGCGCCGTTCCACTCCAAGCCACAGCGCGCGACCAATTCATTAAAGCCACGGAGCCACCCAAGCCCGTCGGGTTGAAAGAGCGGCACGTTTTGCGGATTGATCAGGTCGCGGACGGGAGAATTCCACCCGACGCGGATTTCGTCCGCCCCATTTTTGACACACACCTTCCAAATCCCCATTCCGCGCGTGGGCACGATCCACACGCACACGTCGGCATTGGAGATTTCCCACACCTCCACACCAGCCGAGACGCCGTCGCGCAAGAAGTGCCGCACCGCGCGAACCCCCTCGACACTGCGGTGAGAAAAGAGCGTTTCGTCGCAAGATACTTGCTCGCGAAGGACGCTCTCAGGAATGGAAAACTTAAAATAATCGTTCATTTTAATCTCCTTTGCGATAAAGATAAACCTGTTACACGCGAACCACCGGCTGGCTGGCGATCAACACAACTTGTAGCCCGCATTGGTGAGGGCGGATCGAATCTCTTGGATGTGCTCATAATTTCGCGTCTCCATGATGATTCTCAAATAACACCCGTTCACGTCGGCAGTTTCGGACGAGCGCTCGTGATTGACGGAAACGACGTTCCCTCCCAACTCAGCTATGAGACTCGCCACACCCTTCAACTGCCCGGGCTTGTCGACCAGTTCGATTTTCATGGCGCAATATCGCCCCGTTTTCATCAAGCCGCGCGTAATAATCCGGGACAGAATCGTGACATCAATATTCCCACCCGAGACGAGGCACATCGTCTTTTTGCCCTCGATTGGCAGCTTATTGAACATCGCCGCTGCGACGGGGGCCGCTCCCGCTCCTTCCGCAATGAGTTTCTGGCTCTCGATCAAAAAGAGGATTGCAGAGGAAATTTCGTCGTCAGTTACAGTGACAATGTCGTCTGCGTACGTTTTGCACAATTCGAACGTCAAACTCCCCGGCTGTTTCACGGCGATTCCGTCCGCGATCGTCGAAACGGAAGGCAGACGCTCAATTTTGTCGTCGTGAAGCGAGCGAACCATACTCGCGGCACCAGACGCCTGAACGCCATACACCTTGATGTCGGGACGAAGCGTTTTAATCACGTAGCCAACACCAGAGAGCAGCCCGCCTCCGCCGACAGCCACGACGACCGCCTCGATATCCGGCGCCTGCTCGAGAATCTCCAGACCGAGCGTACCCTGTCCCGCAATGACTTGCTCATCGTCAAAAGGGTGGATGAACGTGTAGCCCATCTCGTCTCGCAGCTGGACGGCTTTCTCGTACGCATCATCATATGCGCCTTCCACCGTACAAATTTCGGCACCATACGCGCGCGTCGCCTCGACCTTCGAAATCGGCGCGGCATCGGGGAGACAAATGACGGCTTTCGTCCCGGCTTTTGCTGCCGCCAATGCGACGCCCTGCGCGTGATTGCCTGCCGAGCACGCAATGACGCCGCGCGCCTTCTCCTCCTCATTGAGTTGAGAGATTTTATAATAAGCTCCGCGAACTTTGAACGACCCGGTGATTTGCAAATTTTCCGGCTTCAAACAAATATCGCTGCACGAATTGAGCTTCGGCGCGCGAATCAAATCGGTACGTCGAATCACTCCTTTTAACGCAAAGGAGGCGCGATAAACACTATCGAGACTTAGCATGACGCAAAACGAAACGAAAAAATAGGACTTCAATGGGAAAAACGACACTGCGCCAAAAGACGCTCGCCATTGTGACGTCACGACATTATACATCATTTTTCGTTTGGTGTCAATTGGATCACCCTGGCTTTGTGAGTGGGTGCCTTCAAATTTGGTGGGAGTCCATTTGGTGGACAACGGTTTTTTGAAGGAGAGTTTGAGAGGAAACAATTTTTCAAAAATGTTTCCTCTGAGCCGTGAACGAAGGGCGCATCCCGTAGCTCCAGATGAACGAAAGAATCCCTTGGCGCTTCCGCCTGCAATTCCTTCTTTGAAGGGGTACGCCCGTAGGGCGGGGGGTAGTTCTGAAGTGGGAAAGTCGTTTCCCTCGGTCAAACACCCCGTCAGCCTCTCTGAAAGGGGGGATGAGATTCGGGAACAAGAATGTTCCCGCTCCTTAAACGCTACCTCTAGAAGAGGGGGCAGTCGTCTAGACGATTGTGTTTATGAAATTGACGCAACACCAGAGTTCATTTTGCTCAGGCTTTCTACGTCTGCATTGCGAGAAAAACCCCTTGCATCGCCATGTCCTCGATGAAACGAAATTCATCTCCTAGGGATTTTTGGATTGCCGAGGCACCACCCCCCGTGATGAAAAAGTCGGGCGGAGACTTCAATCGAGCGGCAGTTCGCGACGTGATTTCCCGTACCGCGCCGACCATTCCCCAAAAAAGACCTGCACGAAGCGCGTCGAGCGTGTTTTTTCCCACCGAGGAAATATCGTCCGTCCCCATTCCCTCGAGAATCGGCGTGACGTCCAACTGGGGCAGGGCAGACGTTTGTGCCTCAAGCGCAATCGCGCCCATCCGCAAGCCTGGAGCAATGGCGCCGCCAAGAAAAATGCCCGACTCGCTCACTAAATCGACTTTTAGTGCCGTGCCTAAATCAACAACCACGGCAGGCGCGTCCTCACGCCGAAGCGCATTGGCGCAGAGCGCCGCCAGAAGCCGATCGACGCCCACTTTTTCGGGGAAATCCACGTCGATCCGTATCGGAATGGTGCGATAATCCAAAATTTTGACGACATCAGCCGGACGATTTTGCGCAACCCAACCCTGAAGCTCACCAAGCGCACGATGATTGACGCTTGCGACCCACCAAACGGCACGCGATTCCGAAGGCACCCTCCGCGTAATCGCATCGAGAAATCCCTCATGAAGATCAAGATGCGCAATATCGCGGCGAACAGCCCAATCGTGCGCGATATTATTTTGCACAGAAAATTTACACCGAGTGTTCCCGATATCAAGCGCGATATTCAAAACGCCACTCGGTACGCCGTTTGAGGAGTTCTCCATAATCTTGCACCAAAGAGGGAGAGGACGCGTCTCTCCCGAAATTTTGAGCGTCAGACGTCCAAATTAACGACGTCAAGCGCGTACTTTTCGATAAATTCGCGCCTCGGCTCCACCTTCTCCCCCATCAGGATTTGGAATAGCTCGGCAGCGGCACCCGCGTCGTCGAGGCGGACTTGCACCATCGTGCGTCGCTCCGGGTCGAGGGTTGTTTCGCGAATTTCCTCTGCGTTCATTTCGCCCAGCCCTTTGAACCGCGTGACGACCATTCCTCTTTCGCCAATGGCACGAATGGCGGGGAGCAATCCGCGCAAATCCTCTAACCCCGTCACGTTTTCTCCGCAGCGCAACTCGTAACGATTCCCCTGCTGCCCCGTGCGAATCTGAGGAATGAGGGAGTCCAACTCAAACCCCAGCTCGCGGAGGAGCCGAAGCTGCTTGTTGATGGAGCGCACCTCGTGAATCTCCATAACGACGATTCGTTTGATGGATTCGTCCAATTCAGACTCCTTGCCCTCGTTTTCTCCCTCATTTTCGCCGATTTTCAAAGCGGTCGCGTCGACGATTTCCACCTTGCCCCCGTGCTCGCTTCGATATTTTTCGACAAATTGCTCAACCTGCTCGTGGTCGAAGAACCAATGTTCCTGCTGCTCAAAAAACGCATTGAGCGTCGGCATCCGCCCCGAGACGGGGTCTTGGCGCATCGCGTGACTTTTGAGGCTAATCCCTCGTCGCTCGAGCGTGTTGATGGAGTCTTCCAACGTCGAAAGCACCTTCGCCAGCTTGAGAAGCTCTTCCCCCTCAAAAAGACGACCATCTTTGGGGTCAAAAATGGAGTCGTTCATGCCGTTTTGGAGGAGAAGCGCGTTCATCTCCTCGTCCGTCTGCACGTACGACGTCTTCTTTTTCTGAATGATACGGAAGAGCGGCGGCTGCGCGACATAAACATATCCCGCTTTCACTAAATCGTACATCTGGCGGTAGAAAAACGTCAGAAGGAGCGTCCGAATATGCGACCCGTCGACGTCGGCATCCGTCATGATGATGATTTTGTTGTATCGTCTCTTTTCGAGGTTGATTGCCTCGCCGATCCCGGTTCCGATGGCGGAAATCATGGTGCGCACTTCTTCGTTCGCGAGGACACGATCCTCTCGGGCTTTGTAGGCATTGATGATTTTTCCACGAAGGGGCAGGATGGCTTGGAACTCGCGCATTCTCCCGCCTTCTGCCGTGCCGCCGGCCGAATTGCCCTCGACGAGATACAACTCGCACTTTTCGACCTCTTTGCTCGAGCAGTCCCGCAGCTTGCCGGGCATTCCGCCAGACGACAGCGCGTCTTTGCGCTCTCGGACGAGTTCGCGCGCCTTTTTCGCCGCCTCGCGCGCTCTTGCGGAGACGATACCTTTTTGCGCGATCAGCTTCGCGTTTTTCGGATTCTCCTCGAAATACTGCGTGAGCGCTTCGTACACCAAGCTCGAGACGAAACTCTCCACTTCGCTATTTCCCAACTTCGTTTTGGTCTGCCCTTCGAATTGCGGATTCGCGACGCGCACGGAAATCACGGCCGTGAGACCTTCGCGCCAATCGTCGCCAGCGGGAACAATTTTATCAAAGATATTCTCTTTTTTCCCATATTGATTGAGCGACCGCGTGAGTGCGCTGCGGAAGCCAGAAACGTGCGTTCCGCCCTCGATCGTGTTGATGTTGTTCACGTAAGAATGAACGTTTTCCGTGTACTCGCCCGTGTATTGAAGCGCGATGTGCAGCTGCGTGTCGCCCGACTGCCCCCGAATCTGAATTACGTCCGGATGAATCGGCTCTGCCGCGCGATTGAGACTTTCGACAAATTCCTCCAACCCACGCTCGTAGTAGAACGTGTCTCCGTCGCCCGTGCGCAAGTCCTTGAACTTAATCCGAACACCGCTATTGAGGAACGCAAGCTCTTGCAAGCGCCGATACAGCGTGCTGTAGCTGAATTTAACATCGGGGAAAATTTCGCCGTCGGGCTTGAAGATGGTTCTCGTTCCGCGTTTCTCCGTTTTTCCCACACATTTGACGGGAGTGATCGGAACGCCGCGCTCGTATTCTTGACGCCAAACCTGCCCGTCGCGCGAGACTTCGCACGTGCACCACTCGGAGAGAAAATTGACCACCGTGACGCCCACGCCGTGCAAGCCGCCGGATGTGGTGTAGGCTCCGTCGCCAAATTTTCCTCCAAACTTCAACACCGTCATAACGCCTTCGAGCGTAGAAATACCAAGCTCCGGGAACATTTCAACCGGAATCCCTCGCCCGTTGTCTTCCACGGTGATGGAGCCGTCCTCGTTAATAAGAACGTTGATGTAGGTCGCGTGTCCCGCCATTGCCTCATCAATGGAGTTGTCCACCACTTCGTACACCAGATGATGCAATCCACGCAAAGTCGTGTCCCCGATGTACATTCCGGGGCGCATTCGAACGTGCTCCAAGTCGCTTAAGTGCGAGATTTGCTCGGCGCCGTATGCCGATGCGACGGAATCGGGATCCAAATTTTGGTTTTCATTCTGGACATTGTTGGGGTCGTCTGACATTTTCCCACCTTATGAGTCTATGAGCTATCATTGAGTAAACACCCTTTATTTTACCCGATTTTCACGAAATTGTAAAGGGCGAGCGGCAGAAAAAAGACCGATTTTTTTGCGCAAAAGAGAGGCGTGCAGACACGCAAACCTGCCAGAAACCCACAACAAACCCGCTCAAGCCTCGTGCTCCAGCGGGCAAAATTTTCACTCTCCCAAACGTGCCGCGAGAAACATGCACGCAGTCTCCGTTCGCAAAAGTCTCTTCCCTAAATCGACAGCCTGCCACCCAGAAGCGAGCGCAAAATCCACCTCCTCGGGCGAAAAACCACCCTCCGGTCCGACCGCCGCGAGGATATGCATTGCGCCGACAAACTCGCGCACGTTCTGCCCGCCGGGGTGCGCAATGATTTTCACGGCAGTTTTTTCTATTTCCGCGCGCACTTCGGTCGTCGGCGGGGCGGAAAGTCCAACTTGGCAAAGAGAATCCTCTCGATACACGGGTTGAAACAAAGCCGACGCGACGTCAAAATTAGCGCGAAAAAGCTCTTTCGTGTGCGTGGTGGGAGCCACATCCATAAGACGCGCGCGCCCGCATTGCTTGCTCGCCTCGATAACGACACGCTTCAAACGCGACTCGGCACCGTCGCCACCCTTCGCAACGGAGCGCTCCGACTCGAGTGGAATAAAACGCCGGACGCCCAATTCGACCAACTTCTCGACCAACCCCCGCTGTCGCTCGCCCTTCGGCAAGGCGGACGCAATCGTGATCGCGACACTTGATTCTCGATCCACCACGTGCGCGCTTTGAATCTCGACGGAAAGCGCTTTTTTGCCGACATCAACGACTTCTCCGAGGAATTCCTTCCCCGACCCGTTAAAAAGGACAATCGGCTCCCCTTTTTTCACTCTCATGACATGAATCAAGTGGTGCGCCTCGTCCCCCTCCAAAGAGACCACACAAGGGAGGTTCCGCTCGGAAACCGCCATAGAAGTATAATATCGATACGCCATGTGTGATGAATTCCTTTTTTCGCTCTGGATTCACATGTTCTTTCTGAAAAATTCTTCCAGCTTGTCCCACGGAATCTTATCCTGCCCCGGACCACCATCGTACAGGTCGCAGTGGGTTGCGTCGGGGATGATGAGCAGTTCTTTGTTCTCGCCCTTGAGCTTCTTGAAGGCATCCTCGCCGAAGTAACGCGAATGCGCGTTCTCGCCGTGCATCACCAATACCGCGCTGCGAATTTCGTCGGAGTATTGAAGGATGGGCATGTTCATGAACGAGAGTGAAGACGTGACGTTCCAACCGTTGTTGGAGTTGAGCGAGCGTTCGTGGTACCCGCGTGGTGTTTTGTAGTAGGCGTAGTAGTCCTTCACGAACTGCGGCGCGTCTTCCGGAAGAGGATCCACGACCCCGCCACCGAGTTTGTACGTGCCCGCCTTATAATCCGCAGTACGCTGGGCGTTCATGGCGACCTTCGCACGGTAGCGCCCCTCGGCATCTTGCGAATCGAAGTAGCCAAAAGCGGTGACGCGGGTCATGTCGTACATCGTGCTAGCCACGGTTGCCTTAATGCGTGTGTCCATGGCCGCCGCATTGATGGCAAAGCCTCCCCAGCCGCAGATACCGCAGATGCCAATCCGTTCCGGGTCAACGTCGTCGCGTGTTGCGAGATAGTCCACCGCAGCAGAGAAATCCTCGGTATTGATGTCTGGCGAGGCGACGTAACGAGGCTCGCCGCCACTCTCGCCCGTGAAAGAGGGGTCGAAAGCGATGGTGAGGAATCCGCGCTCCGCCAATGTTTGGGCGTAGAGACCGGAACACTGCTCTTTCACCGCGCCAAACGGTCCGGAAACCGCGATTGCCGGGAGCAATCCTGCACTGGAGAGGGGTTTATAGAGGTCCGCCACAAGCGTAATCCCGTAGCGGTTGTGGAAGGTGATCTTCTCGTGTGCAACCTTGGTACTCTTCGGGAACGTCTTGTCCCAAACCGCAGTGCAGCCGTCATTCTGAGACGTGCATTTTTCCATGAAAGTGTTTCCTTTCGTTGATGAGTTTATGTTTTTTGTGAGATAATCGACCGCAATGGCAACCACGTCGGAGAACTTTCGGCTGAAGACATGGTCGTCGCCTTCTACAAGGTTCATTTCGGCAGTGGGCCAAATTTTCTTGAAACGCTCCCCGTAGGCGCAGGGCACCAAGCTGTCCGCAGTGCCGTGAATGATGCAGACCGGTCCAGCGTAGCGCGCGGCTGTTTCGTAAATTGGGAGAGATTTGTTGCTTTCGAGGTAAGCGCGACCGATAACGCGCCCCCCCATGATGGTGACGCTCTCGGGTGGGTCGTTCGGGTTATATCTCACCCCGAAAAGCTCTCCCTCCAGCGCGTTGTCGCGCAGCACCGCAGCGGGCGACATGACGACGATTCGGTCGAGCTTGTCGCCCAACGTTCCAGCAACCATCGCGACGACGACCCCACCCTGCGAGTGACCAATCATCGAAATCGACCCAGCCCAAGGCTGAGTGCGAACGTATTCAAAAACACGCTGCGCGTCGTCAAGTTCCTTCGGGACAGTCATATCCGCGAGGGAACCCCCGCTTTCACCATGTCCATTGAAGTCGAAACGCACCGCAGCCACGCCGCGTTGAACGATCTCAGCCGCCACCGCCGAGATGAGGCGATCCTCCTTCGAGGACGTGAACCCATGGCAAAGAATCACCACCGGGCACTTCTCACCCTCAGCAAGCGCAGGCTTTTCAATGACGACCGCAATTGCCCCAGAACCCCCATTTATTGCAATCTTTTCCGGCGCAGCAAACGCAGCGGACGCGGCAAAAACGACCAACGCAAACGCGCAAAGACGCAAAAAAGTCTGTTTCATTTGTTTTATCCTTCCAAGCTATTCGACCAATTGCACCAATTACTCCAATTACTCCTCGCGCTTTTTTTGCGCCGCCTTGCGTTTTTTGATTTCCGCCACACTCAATGCGGGAGTCGTGGCGGCGTCCGGATTCGTACTGCGAGAGTAGCGCGGTTGGGAGTCTCGCTCTGGGGTGGCAATGGTGCGCTCTCGCGTCTTCTTTTTCGCCTGGTCGCGAAGATCCGTGTCTCGGCGCTCTACCAAGGGACGCTCTTTAACGCTCTTCTTTTCGTGATTGAGACGATCCAAACGCTCGTCCAAAGTCGTACGATATACTTGAGGCGGCATCGATTGATACCCTCCCACGACCGGAATCGTGCTGACGACAAACGGCGTGTCCGTCACGTCTCGAAAAATAGCGGGCTGACCATTCATCATCATGACGGAGGGCGCCTCCATAGTGTTGTATCCCTCGTAACTCTGATTCGCCCACCCGTTAAAATAGCCACGCGTGTTGCCTTTGTAGAATTCGAACCCGGTTTGGAGACCAGAATTCGCGTTGTATCCACCATAGACAGGCTGCGCGTTTGCGCCTCCGACGTTGAGCGACCAGTTTTTCCCCGAGAGTCCCCAGCTTGAGCCGATCGACTCGCTAAAGCTGGCGCCGCGATTCTGCATGGGTGTAGTGACTCTCACTTGTTGCGCATGGGCGACGAGTGCTGCAAGGAGGCACCCCACGCCGATAAAGCCGACTTGCGCCGATTTTCTCCATGAATTTCTCATTTTTAGCCTCCTGTAATGTTCGCTCCCGCTTCATTTGCGCTGCTCAAGTCGAGAGCTTTTTCCGAGCAGCCGGATGTTTTTCCCAGAGATTTCTATTTCCTCAATGACGATATTTTTCCCCTCGTACACCAAGTCGCCGTCCATAAGCTCTGTCGTGAGCAAAAGCGCGCCCGAGGTTGCCTCGATTTGCAACGGAATCGCGTATTCTTTCGCCTTCGCTTCGATTTCCCCTGCAATCAAACGGAGCGGAACGGGGAGCACGCCGCAGCGCACACGCCGAAGCTCGATTTGGATCACGTTCGGACGAATCACTCTCGGCACAATGTCCAAGGAGACGACGCCTTGAAACTCGGGGAAATCTATGAACACACCCGCTTGGATGAGTCCATCGACGATCTGCCCGCGCGGGTTTTTGAGCCTGCGTGGGAGCAAGCCTGCCTTTTTTTCCGAAATTTCAATTGCAAGCCAGTGGTTCAGCTCGTCCTGCGAGAATTCAATTTCCCAGCGCGTTTTTCTTGCCGCAGCGTGGCGCAGCTTTCGAACTTTTTCGCACATTTTGTCGCTGTCGAGAATCACTTTCTCCCGATTCGTCTCGACAACCGCCAGCTCCTTATAAAACGAGGGCTGCGCCTTGATTGCCCACCAAACTCCCCCTCCCACACACAAGGAGAAAAGAACGATGAAGAGCAACAAGAAAAGGATCCTTTTTAACCAACGCACTTTTTCCCTCCTTCGTCTATTCTCCAAAAATATGGACCTCTGTTCGATCTGGCGGCAACTGCGCCACGTATGCCGACCAAAAAGCCGACGCGACTCATTTAATCAAAACAACAGCGTACTTTTTCTTCCCCATTCGCAACACGATGGCGGACTCGCTTGCAAGCGACGCCGGGGTGAGCTTCAAATCTCGATCCGACACGCGCACATTGTTGACGTACATGCCCCCTTGCTCCAACGCTCGGCGCACTTCCGACTTCGTTTTCGCGACACCCGCACGCACGAGAGCGTCCGCCAGAGGAATCCCCTCCTGCAACTCGGCACGCGAAAATTCGGCAGAGGGAACGTCCGCAAAAATCGACAACACCTGCGCGTCTTTCAAATCGTGAATTTCCGCGCCGAAAAAGATGTCGGTGGCTTTTTGTGCCGCCGCCAACTCGAGTTCTCCATGGACGATTTTCGTCAATTCCTCCGCGACGCGACGCTGCCCGAAGCGCTTCTCGGGCGCGGCATTGTGTTCCGCCAAAATCGCCTCGATCTCCTCCTCGCACAAATCCGTCATCATTCTAAGCAACTTGTCGAGGTCGGCATCCTCCGCATTCATCCAATATTGATAAAAGTTGTAGGGCGAGACGCGCTCTGGGTCGAGCCACAAAGCGCCGGATTCTGATTTTCCCATTTTTGTTCCGTCGCTTTTGACAAGGAGCGGCGCCGTCATTCCGTACAACTGGACCGAATCCATTCGTCGAGCCAAGTCGATGCCCGTCGTGATATTCCCCCACTGGTCGCTTCCGCCAATCTGCATCTCACACCCGAAAGTGCGATACAAGTGGACAAAGTCGTACGACTGAAGGAGCATATAGCTGAACTCCGTATAACTCAAGCCGTTGTCCCTTTCGAGACGCGATTTCACGGAGTCCTTCGAAAGCATAACGTTGACAGGGAAGCGCTTCCCCACGTCCCTCAGGAACTCGATGAAGGTTTTTGTGGAGAGCCAATCATAATTATTGACCAAAATCGCGTCGTGGGGGCCATTGCCAAAATTGAGGAAGCGGGAGATTTGCTTCTTGATGCACTCGACGTTGTGGAACAAGACGTCCTGATCAAGCTGTTTTCTCTCGTCCGTTTTTCCGCTGGGGTCGCCAATCATCCCCGTCGCACCGCCCACGAGAGCAATGGGTCGATGTCCCGCTTTTTGGAATCGGCGCAAAATGGTCAGAGCCATCAGGTGTCCCACATGGAGTGAGTCCGCCGTCGGATCGAAACCCGCATAGACCACGCGCGGCTTCTCGAGGAGCCACGCCGCAATATTTGCGTCGTCCGTCGTTTGATGAATCTGTTTGCGCCAGCGTAATTCCGCAACAATGTCTGATACCGATTCGGTCATTTTTCCTTTTTCCATTTGGTTTCGTTAGTTTCTCAAAAACACACACGCTAATCGACTCCATTATACACCAAAGATCGTTTTGTTTCAATGGTGTGCCTGAAATTTTCCTAAAAAAACCGGTTTTTTCGCCGTTGGGTCTGGAAATTTTTTTCATTTGAGGTAAAATAGGCGCGTCGTTCTTCGGAGCGGCTCCGTACGAAATTTTCAAGACGCACGTTTTTTCCCATTTTTCACAAAGGAACCTTTTATGATTCGCACTCGTTTTGCTCCAAGTCCAACGGGATATCTCCACATCGGCGGCGTTCGTACTGCTTTGTTTTGCCGACTTTTCGCCAAACATGAGGGAGGGCGATTCATCCTGAGAATCGACGACACCGACAAAGAACGCAACGTCGAAGACGCGCTCAACCCCATCCTCCACGGGCTGCAGTGGCTCGGAATCACGTGGGACGAGGGCCCCGAGGTTGGCGGACCTTTCGCGCCCTACTACCAATCCGAGCGCAATGCGTTCTACCAGGAAGCCGTCGACGCACTTCTCGCAAGCGGGTTCGCGTACAAAGATTACGCGCGCCCCGAGGAATTGGCAGCGGAACGCGACGCTTTCAATGCCGCAAAAACCGCTGGAGCCTACACCTATAGCCGAACGTGGATGGGAGACACGCCCGAGAAACAGGCGGAATTCGAAGCACAAGGGCGCGTCGCGGTCGTCCGCCTCAAGATGCCCCGCGAGGGGAAACTCGAATTCAACGATCTCGTCCGTGGGAACGTCGTTTTCGATTGGAGACAAGAGCAAGACCACGTCATTCAGCGTGCCGATGGTTCCTTTATTTATCACCTCGCAAATGTCGTGGACGACCACGCGTTTGAGATTTCGCACGTCATTCGTGCCGAGGAGCATTTGTCGAACACGCCGCGACAGATTTTTATCATCGACGCCCTCGGGTGGGAACGCCCCCAATATGCTCATCTTCCTTTTGTTGCCGAGCCGGGAAGCCACACGAAGTTGAGCAAACGGAAGCTCGAAAAGTACATGAAAAATCGCGATTTCGCGAAAATCGTTGACCATGGCATGTCCGTTGCCTCTCGTTTAGGGTGCGAAGTGAAACTCGAAACGTTCAATCCGGTCGTCACGGATTTCTTCGAGCAGGTGGGATATCTTCCTGAGGCGATCATCAACTATCTCGCGCTTTTAGGTTGGTCCCTCGACGACAAAACAGAGGAATTCACTCCCGACGAGCTTGTGGAGCTTTTCTCTCTGGAGCGCGTGAATAAGGCACCCGCGAGTTTTGACCCCGCCAAGTTGATGTCGTTCCAAGAACGCGCCATGCAGAAGTTGTCTCTCGACGAAAAATACTCCGGCACGCTTCCCTTCATCCTGCGCGGAAAGATGATCCCCGGGATCGAGAAGGAGGAAGATATCTCCGACGCGCTGCGCGACAAGATTTGCGCGCTCCTCAAGGCGGCAGGGGATCGAATCAAGGTGTTTGGCGACATTTTGGATTATCCCGACTTTTTCGCCTCACACGAAGCGCTTGCTTATGATTCGGCAGCGGTTGAAAAGCGTCTCAAAAAACCGGGCGCGATCGAGTTGCTCGAGAAATTCGCCAAAAAACTCGCCGACGTGGATTGTTGGACAGCTGGAGAGGTCGAGGAGGTCATGCGCCTCTTTTTGGAGGAGGAGCAAATCAAAGTCGGGGAGATCATCCATGCGCTGCGCGTCGCCTCGACGGGCAAAAGTGTGGGAATCGGCGTCTTCGAAACGCTCGAAATCCTTGGCAAAGAGGAGACCGAGAAGCGAATCCAACGCGCTTTGTGTCTCGCACGTTGACGACCAAAAAGTTTGACAGGCGCCCAAAGTCCCTGCCCGAGGTGGGGATTTTCGCGCCAGCGCATTGTGGAATCTTTCGCATAATTCTGCGGCTCCTACCGCGTATTTCCCCTTCCCTCCTGGCTTTGGCAAACATCCCTGGGGGTGGTATTTGGCATACTCAGCATGTTGTAATTGAGGTTTCAGGACGTTTTGCGAGCCGGTGGTGTGTTGTCCCGTTGGAGCTACGCACCACGGCTCGTAAAGCGTCACGCAAGACGGGAATTTTAAAGGAGAACCGGTATATATGTCCGATGCACTATAAAATTCCGCTTCACCAGCATTTTTGATTCGCTGAAAATGCCTGCATCAGAACCGCACAAAACGGAAATTCAAATGAGAACGAGTATAAAACGCGAAAAAACGACCCGAAATGGCAGTCTGCTTGAGTTGGAATTCTCGAGCGAGACGGCGAGTCACTAACGTTGTATCGTTCCGTCAGGCTGCGTCGCGATCATTTCTTTGCCCGAAGGGTCGAGCGTGTTTTCCCCCTGAGGAGCAATAGTTGGCGCGGTGCTCGGCGGTGTAGCGTAACGAAGCGACGCGAGGCGCGTATTCACGTTGGGTTGGTACGGATCCAACGCGATTGCGTGTTCGTACGCCATGATCGCTTGGTCGCGATCCCCCATTCGTTCACGAACGCTGCCAAGAGCGGTATAAGCTCGGACGTTCCGATTATCGATTGCCACCGCATCATTGAGGCAATCCCGAGCGCGCGCAAGCTGGTTGTGCTCATCATATAGGCGCGCAAGCTCAATTCTCGGCTCCGCAGACGAAGGCTGACGATTCACCCAAGCTTCAACGAGACGAAACGCCTCGTCACTCTCGCCAACATCACACAAAAGCGCAGCTTTCGCACGAAGACACTGCGGATGGTTGGGCGACAGGTCGAGACAAAGATCGTAGTAGTATTTTGCCATTTGGAAGTCAGATTCGCGCTCCGAGTTGATGGCAGTCTGATGATAAACCGCACCGCAGTTGTAATAAGCATCCGGGTTTTTGGGGTTGGCATTCTTCGCCTGTTCGAAAAAGTCGAGCGCCTCCTCCGTTCTCGAGGCGTTCATCATGCGCACCCCTTGAGCGTTATACGAGTTCGCCATGAAAGAGGAGCAGCCCGTCGACACGATCAAGACCGCTCCCAAAAGCGCGTTCCATCCGAGTTTGAAACAATCGTCCTTGCGACTCACTTTTGCCCCTTTCCTATTTCTCACGACACACACCTTTTGCGTCGCGAAAAGTGAATTTTCCGAACATCGCGTTGAAATTCCTCGCGAAGCAACCAACTTATCTTCGACCAATAGGGACTCTACCACAAAAACGAATTTTCTGCAAGAGCAATTTTCCCCGATTTTGCATGTGAATTCAAATTCGTTTGCGCGCCAGCAATGCGTTTGTCGCGGTGTGAGGGTACCGTGTCTTGAGAAAACATTCTCCTCCCATTGACTCTCACTCGAGGTGTGGTATAATTGTGTATCGTGTGAAGGTTCTGGACTTTTTTGAATTCCTTAACCGGGAGCGTCTGTGATATTTCACGCTGGAATGTTCGGCTTTGTCCACGAATTCAGAAACTTTGAAGTAGAATGAGTACAAAATGAAGAACCATCCCATCCTCTCGTTCAATACGTTCGTTTCGTTTTGGTGCCTGATTTTATTATCCTCCGGCTCTCTTCTCGCAGCAGAAATAGAGCTTTTAACGCCGCCAGATGGATCGACTTTCGACCCCGTCTCGCCTGTTGAGCGCGAGTTTTTAGCCAATAGCGACGCGCGCTCGGTTCGACCACCAAAGCCCGAATCTGCCGTGGCAGAGCATCTCGCGAAGGTTGCGGAGTACGAAGCGGCTGTCGCTCAATACCAAGCAGAGGGCAAGAACATCAAGGAACTCAAGAAACCCAAGGATCGCTACAACTTCTACGAGAATAACGCCTGGTCGGCAGCGCTCATGGAGCGGTATAAAATCGAGTCGCAAACGTATCGTCCCTTTTCTTGGAAAACGGACGCGCCGCTCTCCGACGCCGTGGTCTTGTTCAGCGAGACACCCGACTTCAAAACCTCCCTCCGCTGCTATCCATCTTTAGACAAGCGGAAGCGGCTTGAGTGCGCGATTCGCCCCGCCAACTTGAAATTGGGGGTGAAATACTATTGGAAGGTCTCTGGGCGCGACGCCGAGGGGGAGCCGATTTGCTCCGACGTTTGGACGTTCACGACGTTGGACATTCCGCCACGGCGGTTGTCGTCGCCCGCAGTGAGCAATTTCCGCGACTTGGGCGGTGGAACGAACGCAGACGGCAAGCGTGTGCGCCAAGGGCTTCTCTTCCGCAGCGGAGCGACCACTCCGCCCAAATATTGCCTCGTCAAAAAGGGGACGCCCGAGGAGGAGTACCTCTATTTCTTCCGAGAGGTCGTGAATCTCAAGACGGAACTCGACTTGCGCTCTGAGGACGAATTCCAACGGCGTTGCCGAGAGTGGGGCGAAATCGGGCTGGATTGCGTCGGCGTCTCGCGCGAGTGCTATCCTCTGCTGGGGTATCATCTGTATCATCCGACGAATCGCCCTTTGTATCGTGCGATTTTTGCTCGACTTGCGGAGCCAGATGCGTATCCGCTCGTCTTTCATTGTGCGGCAGGTGCCGATCGAACCGGGACGCTGGGCGTTTTGCTTGACGGAATCATTGGTCGCGACGACCAGACGATTCTCGACAACTACGAGATGACGTCTCTCAGTGGACACTCTCGCTATCGCTATAGTCGAAAGGCGGCGGGGATGTTCGAAACCCTCGAGGGTGTTGCGCCGGGCGAGCCAATGCGCGTTCAGGTCGTGCGATTCCTTCTTGATGTCGGCGTCCCGCAGAGCGACATTGACGCGATCCGCGAGATTCTCGTTGAGGAGTAGCTTTCGCCTCGCGTCGGCTTTCGTCCGCAGAGGTTTTTTATAATACTTCTCGTTGAAATTTCCGGTACCGTCCGCCGTTGGAGCTACGCACCACGGCTCGCAAAACGTCGCATAAAACGGGAATTTTATAGAAAAACGAGTACAACGTGGCAACGCACAAGCAGACGTGGGACTCACTCGGAGGGTTGGGAAAGATAATGCATCGTAGCCTGTTCAGCAGCAAGCCATCGGGCGTCCTCCAATTTGAGCGAGTCTATCACACACAGCAACTCATCTGCGGAGTCCAAGAATTGCACCTCGCAATCCTCCGAGGCTCCACATATTTGAATCTTGCTTGCTTCGGAAACGTTCCACTTCTTCTGTTTTTTGAAGCACCATAAACGCCTTGTGCATTGGATTTCGTCCGGGGCAAAAACCAACGAAACAAGAATCGAATCCTGGAAGAGAGCCACCAAAAAACCACACGCGAGAACGACTCCAACGATTTCAAAAGGGATCAAAAACACAAAAAAGCCCCACCACGCAGCCTCCGACAACGGCTGCTCGCTCGGAATAAATCCCCATAAATGCAGCACGAAAAGGGAGAGTATGTCGTTCCAAAAAGCGCAGACAAACAACGAAGTAGGGCGTGTTCACACAACATTTCTCAACAATTCGTAAATCATAGCGAGTTGAAGGAAGGAGCAGGACATGATGGTCAGTTTGTCGTAGCGCGTAAAAATGCGACGAAAACCCTTCAGACGACGGAAAAATCGTTCCACCTCATTGCGCCGTTTGTAAAGTTTTTTGTCGAACCGCCACGATTTTTGACGGTTCGTTTTGGGCGGAACCACCGGCACGAAACGCTGTGTACGAGCGGGTTTACGCGTCCGATCGCCTTCGTACGCCTTGTCCATGAGCATACGAGACCTTTGG
>JAUNBK010000162.1 GCA_030527105.1 Planctomycetia bacterium | reverse complement strand
GGGATATTACGATAGGTCGCCAACGAGCGACCCGAAAGGGCCAGATAGTGGTTCGCGCCGAGTGCGTCGTGGCGGTAGCTGGTTCAACTACGCCGAGGTCTGTCGGTCCGCGCGCCGGGGCCGCAGCGACCCGACGCACTCGAGCCGCATCGTTGGCTTCCGCCTCCTCTTCGTCCCCCCTAGTTCATAGCCATCGCGAAGGCGAAACGAACGAACGCAAGGGGGCGAGTGCGGAGGTAGTTCCAGACGGAAGGGAAAATCCCTCGGCGCTTCATCCGGAACTACGCTTCGCTTCGTTCTCGGCTCTGGAGGGCGCCGAAATTTGAAACACCCGCAAGTTTTTCTCGCCCCCACGCCAGCCAACGAGAGTAGAACTTGACGAATTTTGTCAACTCCCCGCATTTTTCCCAAATGCGTAACCAGGAATTTGAAGGCACCCTTGCGTCTCATTCTGGGCGTTGTGCCCAAAGTGTCTGCGGAGGATCGCTTGAGTTCAACGACTAGCGATCGACGGACTTCAACAACTCCTCCACGATCCTATCAACCTCCGACAAGTGCGAATACTCGCTCGAGAGAATATAGATTTCATAAAAAACAAGCGTTTTCTTCAAATCTCGAAAACCATCCCTGTAGAAGAAAATATTGGCGAGGTAGCCAGCGGCAGCGTTGTCCCCCGCCTCGATCGCACGAACAAAGCGTCGGACGGCAGCCTTCAAAAACGCGCTCTCACGCTCCGGGTGTTTTTTTGCAAGCGCATAATAACAAAGTCCCAACATGAAGTCCACCTTTGTCGGCTCGCGCTCCTGCGCCTTCTTGAATAAAACGGCAGCTTCGGCAAATTTGTCGTATTCGAGGAGCTGCATTCCTTTGAGAAAGCACGCCGATTTGTTGTTTCTTCGAACGGCAACATCCAACGCATCGGGGAAACCCAGATCGAAAATGGCGAGAAGCGCGTCGTCGTTCCCTGCTTTTGCCGCGCGCCAATACCACCTCGCGACGCTCCACTCTTCGTTATACTCATCGTCGTTTAAAATTCCCGTTTTGCGCGACGTTTTGCGAGCCGTGGTGCGCAAGCTCCAACGGCGGACGGAACGGGAAATTTCAACGTGAGGTATTATAAAATCATCGTTGTTCTCTCCGACCTCCTCTTCAAATTCATCCACAAAGCCATCTTCATCCTCAAAGTTGTAGCATTGCTCATTAAAAAACCCCAAGACGCACATTGCGCTTGTGTCGCCCCCCTCGGCAAGCGTGAGAAGTTGTCGATAGATTCTGTTTCGCGCCTCACTTTCCCCATCTTCCTCATCTTCCTCGTAAAACGCTTCCGCCAGCGCCAAAACTTCAGGGGCTAAATCGAACGACTGGATTAAATTTTCAAAGTCCGAATTCTCAAACTGCGCTTCATTCTCCCAAGGTATCGCGTCGCACCAATTTTCACTCTCTATCTCGAGTGTCAAAGAGAGTTCCACATAATATTGCAACATTCTAGCCCTTGGGTGCCCCAACTCCACCGCGAACTCCAAATAGTCCTCGTACCACTCGTCAAGCTCCCAGCAATGGCAGCCCGCCAAAAAAATCGCGTACTCTCCTTCTGCAGATTCCGCGTCTAGAAACAAATTTCGAATCTCGGCATAGGAATTTTCTTGAAAATCTTGAAAATAGACGCCCTCCCAGAACGCCGCTTCTTCAGCCGCTTCATCTTTTTCGTCAAAATCGCGCCAGATCCCTGACGAATCGAACCACTCATCGGCATCCTCGTCAGCAGAAATATCAACCGCCAACCACTTCGGCATCAGATTCCGAAGAAAGAGAAACCACGCGAGCTGAAGGTTCGCGTCTTTGTCACCCTTTTGTATCGCGCTGCGCCACAAAATTTCGGCACGCACAAAATCTCCCGCCTCGAAAGAAGCCGTCGCAAGCGCGCTTAATTCCTCAGCGGTCTCGTTTTGGGAAGCGTTTTGGCGCACGTTTTGTGTCATCGCCAAAGTTTGACCTTTTGCCAAAATCGCACTCGACAAAATCACACTCACCCAAATCGCCAAGACCCCGACGAGCAAGGAACTTTTTTTCGCCCGAATCATGTTTTTCTCCTTGTTTTTTACTCCTGAAGCTCTTTATCGTCGGGGCGAAATGCGGCGTCTTGCGTCAAAATGAACGCTTCCACCTGCGCGCCGAACTCCCTCGGCATGAGCACCCATTCCACCGTTTGAGCAGGGAGAGAAAAGGGTTCCGCCTTATTTTTTCTTGGCGAGAATCGAACCCATTCCCCCTCAGGCTGCACTCCGAACGCCCAACAATCGAAGAACGTCGCCCCCTCCGAGGTACGAAGCTGGAGCGCGGCGGAATCGTGCTGCGGGTCTTGCGTCCGCACCTTTGCCCACAAATAATAGTTTCCACTGCGCGGAATTCTCACTCGCCAACGCGCAACTTCGTGAATCGCGACGCACCCATTTTCGCGAAAGAACTCATAATAAAGCCCATCGCGCGCCGACCATTTGAGGCACACCCCCTCCGCATTAAGCGTCTCCTCGACATGCGCCTCGAAATTCTCCGAACGACGCGCAAACTCGCGCAGCTGGGGAATTGCCGACTCCAAACACGCTCGACCAACGGGCTGATCGTTGATTTCAAGAATCTCGGCGTATGACTCGTTGGGGCGCATTCTGTCGCAAGTCTCGAGGTTTGGCTCTTCCAAAAACGGCAGGGTGAATCGATTGTCGGGCGACACGCAAGGAGCTTCCCTCCAAAAAAGGTCCTCCGCGAGCGTTTCGTCCAACGTTTTGACGAGACCAAATGGCCAATCGAACACCCTCAAAACGAAATCCAAACGCGGGGGCGTCTCGTTCTCCCGCCATTCGTTGGGCGTGCCATGGTGGAAGCTCCACACCCAAATGTGGTTTTGCGGGTCTGCCTCTTTGAAACCCGCGATTTTTCCCCCATTTTGATACAAAATCCGGCATTCAAGCCCCCGCAGACCATATCGAAGCCGAAATCCGTCCTTCAATTCCTCCATTCCGTCCGGAGTTGGGAAAACGAACGAGGAAGCGAGTTGGGCGTCCTCTCCCGCCAGGCGCGCAACGGACTCGATCGGAATTTCGACTTTTGCCGAGACGATAGCGCGATTTTGATACGCACTCCAGCGATAATCCAAGTGGAGCGCTTTTGCGTGTCCTCCGCCCGATGCGATCTTTTTCGTCCCGCAGGGGTCGCCTCGTCCGTCTACGATGAAATAAATGCGGGGTTTGCGATTTTTCCCCCCTTCATGCGCAAAATCAATCGCAAGCGGAACATCTTGCTCCCCGTAGCCACTCGAAAGAGACCCAATGGAGTACTTGGGCGTGATCCAAGTGTACGTCGAATCCCGAGTCGCCCCACAGCGCCACCGGGGAGGCATGTTGAGCGGCAACGAGAAATCTTGCTTCACGAATCGTTCCGCAGGCATTTTCTCCAACAACTCGCGCGGTGGGACATAATCCGACGCAAATGCCGTGAGAAGCGCCAAATTTGAGGGAACATCTTCAAGCGGCACCCACCCCCAACGAGCAAGGTGGCACCTCAAATACGGATCGCCATGGAGATAGTTGTACGATCGACTTTCTCCACCCGCGAATCTCCCAGAGGGTGCGAAAAAATGGGCGGCGGCGTCCAACGCAACAAAATCCAAAATCCCTCGCGCGCAGCGTTTCGCGTCCGCATTGGAAGCGTCGCGCTCAAGTTGCTGCATCGCCTCCAAAAGAACGGCATAATACGTGGGCGAAGCCACCTCGCGAATTCCCCGTTGGTGCGTCCAACAAACGAAACGATACATCCGAAGCAATCCCTCCTCGAGGCACTCAGGGTCGTTCATCATCTCGCCAAACAAGATGAGATTCGTGAAATTTAGCGCCGAAATGTTGGTATAATTTGGTCGCACGCGCCTCCGGAGCAACCCCTCGCGCGCGTCGACGAGAATCTCCCACAGTCGCTCGCGACACTCCACTGGCAGCACGTCTCGATGCTTCCAACAATAGAGCAAACGGAACGCCACAAACTCCACCGCGTTTTGGTCTTCGACCGTTTTTTGTCTCCAATACCAACGGAAGTTCCCGAACGTTGGCGAGTCGGGGGCGACGTCTTGCATTTCGCGCACGAGGCGCAGGAGCGTTTCCGCCCGATCGAGTGGGAGAGGGTTGGGGAGAAAAGAGTCCCGCAAATGAGGATTCTCGCGCAAAAACGTCTCTGAGCAAACCAACGCGTAGATATACTCGGCAGGGGCGCGAACGCTATAATTTTCCCACGGTCCGCCGTTGTCTCGAAGCCGATTCCACGCAGTGCGGTATTTTTGCACGGCAATGGACGTATATTTCGCGCGAATCTCCAACGAGAGATGATCGAATTGGTTCTCTCGTTCGTCTTGGTTTATAAGAGAATCGCTCCCCCGAGCGGTCTGCACGAAGAGCGCCACGCCTGTCGTCGTCCCAATGAACGTTCCGCAGACCAACATTGCCCCCCCGACGAACGCCGCCAAGGCGAGAAAATTGTACCGTATCGGGATAAACGCCACCCTGTTTTTCACTCTTGCAACTCCTTTGAGAAGAGTTCTTTCGTCAGGCCCCACTTATACTCGTTCTCGTATAAAATTCCCGTTTTACGCGACGCTTTGCGAGCCGTGG
>JAUNBK010000045.1 GCA_030527105.1 Planctomycetia bacterium | reverse complement strand
GCGACCTATCGTAATATCCCGAGTCATACCAATCCGAACACCACTCCCACACGTTGCCGTGCATGTCGTACAAACCCCATGGATTCGGCTTAAAACTCCCGACCGGCGCCGTCGTTGTGTATCCAGTATTGAACGGAAAACAGCGATCCCATTTCCTTCCGTACGGAGCGCCAGCCTCGTTCGCGGCTTGGAGATATCCCTCCCCGTCCGCCTCCTTGTCTCCCCAGAAAAAGCGCGTCGTCGTGCCAGCCCGGCACGCATATTCCCACTGCGCCTCAGTCGGAAGTTGGATCGACAAGCCCGATTCTCGACGCAGCCACTCGCAAAATGCGCGCGCATCTTCCCAGCATACACACGTCACGGGGTGCTTGTCCGTCTGAGAAAATCCAGGGTTCGACCACGAACAACTCGAATCCTGCTCCCACGTGCCATTCGGCTTGAATACAAACGGCGCTTGTCCCTTTGATTTGTGTCCCGTCGCCTTCACGAACGAACGATACATACCAACCGTCACTTCCGTTTCCAACATCCAAAATCCTTGCGTCAGCGTCACGCGGTGCGGCGTTTCTTTGTATCCAAAGTCACGCAAATCGACCCCTAAATCGTCCTCGATGATATCCATAGCTTCGTTAAATTCTGCCTCCGGACTACCCATCATAAACTCCCCCGCCGGGCACCAGCGAAACGCGTACTCCACACCGTTGATCGTCTTGACCAAACGCTCGCCCGCCGTGCGACCTTCCGAAGGAACGCCAGTCGCTTCGCTCACCAACACCAAATCGGGGTCGATTTCCTCCTGCGCCCTTTTCTCGCGCCCGTCGGTGACGTATTTTTGATCTTCCTCGCTCAAATTTTGAAACGGACTTGGAGAGTGCCCTTGCGGGGTGATCATAAAGACGTACGCCGCAAAGAGCAAACAGGGAACCATCAACAAAACCAACAAAATCAGCGTCTTTTTCATGCTTAAATCCTCGTGTTAAATGTGTTTTTCGTTTGGAACAATCCACCAACAGCGCAATTATACCAAAATCTCGCGCAAAAGAAAAGTGGGGGGATTTGTAAAAATTAGGAAACAATTTTTCAAAAATGTTGCCTCTCAAGAAGTTGGAAGATCGCTGCTCAAATAGCAATTGGCGAACGGATTGTCCCTTCTGGCACCCCCCGCGCGATACGGCGACAAACGATCGTCCGTGGCGTATTGTTCCTTCGACAAAAGCACTTCCGCAAAAATTTGAGGGCGCCCTGGGTTTATTGGATTCCGCGTTCTTTGAGGATCGGAATGAGAACGTCGGGTCGGTCGGTCGTCACGCTATCGACGCCGCAGTCCAAGACGCGCTGCATGTCGTTGGGATTATTGACGGTCCAGCAAAACACCGAAATTCCGTGCGCGTGAAGAGTCTCCACCAGATTGCGCGTCACGCCGGAGTGGTGCAGGTCGACCGCGTTGATGCCGCAATCGTCGAGCGTTGCGATAATTCGTGCGATATACGCCTCCTCTGCTTCTTCTTTTTGTTTCGAACAAAGCCACGCAATGAAGATTTCGGAGTCAAGCGCCCGCATTGCCTTGCACGCTTTGGCTGAGAAAGCGATAATCACGGAGCGATCCTTGTATTGATGTTTGTTGAGAATATCGAGCGTTCTTTGTTCGAGTCCATCTTGTTTAAGCTCCACGACGGCGACACAGTTCCCTTTTTTGAGCGCTTCGACCGCTTCCTCCAGAGTTGGAACCGTTTCGCCTTTGAATTCAGGAGATTTGAAGGAACCGACGTCTAATTTTTTGATTTCGTCGAGAGTCAAAGATGAAATGTGTTTCTCCAATCCCGTGTAGCGTTTCAGATTTCCATCGTGATTGAGGACGAGAATTTTGTCGGCAGAGGCATAAACGTCCATTTCGCACCCATGGGCACCAACCTCCATTGCGGCACGGTTGGCAGCGAGCGTATTCTCTGGCGCGGCATGGGAGAAACCTCTATGCGCCACACACGGCGCCGAAACTGGAGTCGCAGGTGTGGGTTCTGCTCCCGACAAACATGTCGAGAAAAAAGCAGCAAAGAAAAACAAAAACTGAGTTGTTCGAGTCATATACTCGTCTCCTTTAAAATTTGGTTTTCACGAAGATTCAGGAGCCGTGTTGCGCGGCTTCCACGGCGGGCGGAATCGGAAACTCAAACGAGAAGTGTCTCATCCCCCCCTCGTATAAAAGCATCGTCGCGCTGCCCTTCGGGATTTTGTTCCCTTGAGTATAAGGGTAACACAACTGCCAACTCTCCATTGTAATCTTTTTGAGGGTGGTGTAAAGGGGGGAGCATGATCTTAAGAGGGCAGAGGGCTGGCAGTCGTTTCCAATCCAAGCCCGCCAGTTGCTGGATCAACACGAGGTTTCGTACAGATGATAGGTTTTATAAGGAATAGCGCCGCAGCGTTCGATGATTCGATTGACGGCGTGGTTGTCTCGATACGTCCAGCCCAATTCGGCATGGGTGTAGCCACGCTCGCGCAAGCCGTACTCCAGCGTACGAAGGATCAGCCTCTCGCTAATTCCGCGTCGACGATAGTTTGGATGAACGCAAAGAACCATCATCCGCGCGGTGTTTATCCTCGAGCGATTGCGGAGAAGCTTCAAAAAACCAAAAGGGAACAGGCGTCCGTTGAGGGGCTTGATCGCCTCGTTGAGGTCGGGTATGCACGCAGCAAATCCGACAGGCTCACTCTGGTCCAACGCGAGAAAAATGTGTCCCACATCCGAAAATTGAACTAATCGACGGGCAAAATACGCGCTCTCTTTTTCGCTCAGCTCGGCATAGTTCCAATTCTCGCCGAGTGCGGCATTGTAGACTTTCTTACACAGAGCTGTGTCGCGCGCAATGTGGCGTTTTTCAAACGGACGAATTGCAATTCGCGTTCGTTTTTCGAGCCAATCGGAGCGTTTGCCCCACTTTTCGAGCATGTCGGGCGCGACGCGAAACCACCACGCGTACATACCTTGGACATTTTTCATCCCGCACGCGAGAATCAATTTTTCGTAGTACGGCGGATTGTGATTCATCGAGTATCTCGGCGGCGTGTCGAAGCCGCGCACCAGCAAGCCGATGGGATAATTGGTTGAATAATCAATCGGACCGAGGAGGGACGTTCTTCCGAAATTCTCTCGGCTCCACTTTTTCGCGGCGTCGAAAAGCATGGCGGCAGCTTCCGTGTCATCAATGCACTCAAACATGCCCCACGCGCCGAAGTTAGTGCCTTGGCGCTCGTTGAGAACAGGGTCGTCCGAAACCAAAATCCTCCCCACGGGCACGTTATTTCGATAGAGAACAAACTTTTCCGCCGACCCGTGCGCGTAGAAAGGATGTTTTTTGGGATTCAAAAACTCCTTCACCTCGCAGATGAGAGGAGGAATCCAATTCGGATCGCGTCGATTAATGATCCACGCAACCCGAATGAAGTCGTTGAGCATTCGACGCCCACGGACGGGGAGAAGCGTATATTTCCCCGCGCAGTTGAAATTTGTTTTAATCATAGGACAAAATAAGATGTGATTTTAAAATGGATACACTCCCTATTGTACCACCGGGGGCAAACGATACCTCTTCCACCGGGAAACCTATCGCTCAAGGATGAACATCCGCAGCGTGCTCGGCTCTGGTACCACAGAGTGCGGTCGGTCGCGATTCACGGGGAGCGTCTCCCACGCGAAATAATAAAGTCGATCGGGATTCTCCGGGTCGGCAAGCGACGCATTCTTGACGCGCTGATTCTCTTGAGGATTTTCGCAACGACGACACTCGCCCGGCACTGAGGAACGCGGCGGGGCGGGACCAATCGGCTTGAGCGTCTCGGGGCACAACTCAAACTCGCCCGAACGTTCGTGCTTGCGCGACCAGAATTGGATCAATTTCCCATTGCGCAGGGAAACTTGCGAAAAGGACAACTCGGTCGGAATACAGCCGTTTCCGCCAAAGACCCAAGAGTGGGTCCAGTCGGACGTTTGATAATGCTTCCACCCGTCTTTTTCGAGGCGCGCCTGCATGAGTTGGTTGTTCTTGTTTTCATCATATCGCGTGTACGAAATGACGACTCGTCCCTCCGTGTCGAATCCCAATTTGACGAGAGGATTGAGGAGTCCCTCGCCATTTTTGAGCGGCGCGACAACTTCGCATGTCGCCTCCGTCACGGGGAGCGTGAGAGGTGTGCCCGTGCTGGTCTCCCAGTGCTTCATATCTTTGCTTCTCATGTAGGATAAATCATGATTGGTGGCGCAATCTGGTGTGTCGCGCCACACCCATGCGATGTGGAACCACCCGTCGGGACCGGCAATCGGACCGATATAATAGGCGTTGCACTTTCCCAAGCCATCAAAAAGCGGTGAGTCCAAAAAACGACTCCACGAACGATTTTCTAAATCGTAGCAATTCCAAATTCTCTTCCCGTTGCCAGACGCGCCGTCGCGATAGGCAAAAAGGAGCGATCCATCCGGCGCTCGGAAGAAAATCGGGTACGTGACGCGTTTTTCTTCCACACCCGTCATTTTGTGGACGGGGGCGAGACTCTCGACGTCCATCGGCTTCTCCGCGCGAAAATAAATGAGCGGAACGCAGTGCATGTTTCCCGTTACGTGCAAATAATCGTGAGCGTCAAACGCCATCTCGACATAGTTGTGGGAGTCCCACCCGATGCGCGTGTCGAGTTTCTTGAAAATCCATGGGGAATCGTCGGACTTCTTTTGTCCAATCGTCATACTTTTGTCTTCGGCAGAGTAAAAACCGACGAACAACTCGCCTTTGTGCTTCAAAAATGCGAAGCCGACGGGGTTGCCTGACCAGACTTTCGCTATATCCTCACGATGTGTGATTTTCCAAGGTTTTCCCTCATTTTGGGCAAAAACCTGGGCGCAATGCGAGGTGAAAATCAGTGCAAAAACAACAAACAACGCGGAATGAAGTTTCTTCATTGGGTTCCTTCCATAGTATAAAAAAGGTGTGAGATTGGTGGGAAATTCCAACTTTGTGGGCGCTAGTATTTTAAAAGACCCATTTTTTGGAGGAATTTATAGGTGAGATAGCCAACAAAAGCGAAGGCAAAAATGAGCAGTCCGTAAGATGCCCACATGGGTAGGAAATCGTGCGTGAACGCGGTGTATTCCGACATACCGCCGATACCTGCGATTAAATTCATCGGCATGAGCACAAGCGAAATGATCGTGAGGCGCTTCATCAAAATGCTCAGGTTGTTCCCCATCATGGAGATGCGCGCGTCCGTCATTTTCGTCATGATGCTTGTCGTGATTTGCGCCTCTTGGCAGCATTGCGCGCTGTCGAGGCGGATATCGTCCAGCGTCTCTTTCTGTTGGGAATTGAAATTCAACCGGTCCGCATTGTTATAAATCCGCTCGATCAGAGAGTTGTTCCCGTTGAGCGCGCTCACGTAATACGTGAGACTTTTGCCCAGCGTGAAAAGATTCATGAGTTGATGCGTGTCTGCCGTGGCAATCACTTCCTCCTCGATCTGCTCCATGCCGAGGCTGATGCAGCGCAAGTGTTCGTGAAAGTGGAGCGTCGTGCGATGAAGGACGCTGATGAGCAAATCGCGAATGTCGTAGATCCTCATGTGCGTGGTGAGAAACTCTCGTCGCTCAATCGGCTCGTTAAAAACGAACAACAATCGATTTTCATAAATAATCGCGCCAAGAGAAGTGACGTGAAACTCGACATTATTGTCGATCACGCCAATATGGAGCGGGTGCTTGCAAATGATAACGATTTTGTGGTCCCGGCACTCAATTCGCGGCAGCTCGTTTTCGTCCAACAAGGAGTATAACGTGTGCTGACCCAGGTCGAACTGCGTTTGGATGAACATTTTTTCCATCTGATCTGGCTGAATACAAATCAAGACAGGAGCTTCCGCTCGATCGTCCGACTCAACCAACTTTCCGTTTTCAAATTCGTAGGCAGCTATCATAATACACCCACCGTATTCTGTACTCAGGTTTTGCTCCCGACGCGCTTCGTGTGTTCCACGCGCCGGGAAAGAATATCCGCTTTGGAATAGGATTCCCCAACGGAAGGAAGCTCGAATCACTCAGCAGCTTTCACTTCGTCCCACACTCGGGAGAATTTTTTGTTGTCCGCGCCCAAATCACGCACGACGTGCGCCCTTGCAATGTCCTCCGCCGACGGCATGAATCCGGGCAACGCGCGCATTTCCTCGGGCACTTGCTTCTGCGCCTCAGGGACAGGGACGTTGAAGAACGTCGTTTGGATATTTCGCGCGGCATTCTCCGGCAGGCACATGAAGTTAATGAACTCATTTGCCAATTCCGGCTCGGCAGACGCAGACGAAATGACGAAATGATCGTAACTCACAATCGCTCCCTCGCGCGGGACTGCAAACTGGATGTTGGGATTCTCGTTTGCGTATTGCAAAATGTCGCCGCTGTACCCATGAATGACGAAAAACTCGCCATTATCCAAGCCTTGTTTCACGTCGTCGACGCCGAATTTGGCGATGTTCTTCTTCCACTGGATGAGGAGGTCGCGCGCCTCGTTGAGTTGCGCATCGTCCGTCGTGTTGATGTCGTATCCCAAGACGATAAGTGCAGCCCCAATCGACTCGCGCATGTCGTCGAGGAGGCTGACGCGCCGCGCCAATGCCGCATCCTCAAAGACCCGCCAGGAGAACGCTTTGTCGCCGACTTCCTTTTTATTGTATCCCAGTCCCGTGAAACCTTCATAATACGGAACGCTATATTCGCAATTGGGGTCGCCCAGCTTTTCCGCCACGACGGGATCAATGAACTTTCTGTTGGGAACCAACTCGGGATTCAATTTCTGAATCAGCTGCTCCTGCTTCATCACCTCGACCATGTAGGTGGTGGGGAGAATCACGTCGTAACCCACGTTGCTGGACTTGATTTTCGCGAGCATCGCTTCGTTGGAATCAAAATAGTCGATTTTCACCTCGCATTGGAATCTCTCTTCAAATTCCTCAACGACTTCGGGATCAATATAATCGACCCACGTATAAAAATGGAGGACTTTCTTGGCGCCAGTACTATTTTCGCCAGAACAACCACTCAAAACCACGAGCGCACTCACGCAAAAAAGCGCGCAAACAACGTTCAGGAACATGCCTGACAAGGATTTTTTCATCAATCGAATCTCCGTTCAAAGGATAAAAGGACAATGTGAAACAAAACAACAATTATGATACTTCGTGTTGAAACTTTCGGTTCCGTCCGCCGTCGGAGTCGCGCAAAACGGCTCGCACCACGGCTCACAAAGCATCGCGAAAGCGGGGATTTTACGGGAAAACGAGTATCGAGGCTCCCCAGTCGACAATCACGCTCGCTCGCTCTCCACCATTTTATTGCCCGCAAAAAGGAGCGAAATCGTCACGAGAACGAACGTTGCCGCAAGCAAGACGGACGAGAGCGCACATAAACTCTCCGGGCGTCCGTGTTTTATCGAGCTATAAATATACACCGGCAGCGTCGTACAGCCAGGTCCCGACACGAAAAACGTCACGATAAAATCATCTAGCGAAAGTGTGAACGCAAGGAGCGTCCCGGCGCAAATCGCAGGGAAAAGGAGCGGGAGAAGGACGCGCATAAACGTTTGGAGCCAACTTGCCCCCAGATCGCGCGACGCTTCCACCAGCGTGAAATCAAAACCCTCCAAGCTCGTCAAAATGATGATCGCAACGTAGCTCGTGCAAAAGGCGACGTGTGCCGCGACAATCGTCATTCGTCCAAGCTCGATGCCCAATGCGGAAAAACAAATGAGCAAACTGATGCCCATGAGAATCTCCGGCAAAATGATTGGAATGTACAGCAACCCTTTGTGCAAACTTTGAAGTCTGGATTTGTAGCGATAAATCGCCATGGCGCTCAGCGTCCCGAGAAGTGTGGAGACCACGGCAGCCGTGATTCCGATCGAAATCGTGTTCATTGCCGCGTCGACAACTCGGTCGTCGTTAAAAATGCGGACGTACCATTTTGTCGTCCACTGCTTCGCGTCGACGCCAGGCACCTTGTGTTGGAACGACTGCACCACCATGAGCGCAAGCGGCACATAGAAAAACAAAAGGACGACTCCCGTGGTCAGGAGGGGCAACTTGCTCGTCTTCATGATTTGGTCTCCTTCTGCGCCTCGCGAGCCTCATGAATACGCGACATTCCTCTGAAGAAAAGCCACACCAAAAGCATCGCGAGCAAAAGGCACCCAGAAAGCGCCGCCGCCTCGGGGAGATTTCGATCCGCAAAAGTACGCTGCTCAATCTTGTTCGCAAGAAGGAGAATGTTCGCGTTGCCCATATATTGAGGAACGATGTAACACCCCAAAACGGGGACGAAAACCAAAATCGCTGCCGACCAAATCCCGCTTGCAATCCCCGGGAGAAAGACGCGCCAAAGCGTTTGGAGCGAGCCGGCTCCAAGGTCGCGTGCCGACTCGAGCAAGCGAAAGTCGAACTTCTCGATCGTCGCGTACAAAGGGATGATCGCAAAGGGGAGAAAAACGTGTACCATGACTAAAATCACGGTTTGCGGATTATAAAGCAGCACGGTACCCGGATCCACCAAATTCAAAAAGACGAGCGCTTTTTTCACGATTCCATCAGGGTGCAGCGCCATCTTCCACGCGCAAAGGTGGACGAGGATATTTGTCCAAAAAGGGATAACGACCGCCAAAAGGAGTGTCGTCCGCAGGCGTCCGCTGCAGCGCGCCAAATAGTACGCAACTGGGAGACCAATCAAAATGCAGAGAACGGTCGTAATCGTCGTGTATATAATCGTGCGAACCACGATAGGAACGTAGATCGGGTTGCCGAGACGATAGATCGCCTCGAGCGACCAGCCATCCCCAACGCCGCCAGTAGGACTGCTCGTGCGCAACGCCGTGAGAAGAATCACGAGCGTAGGAATGCCCACGAGCGTGAGAAGCATCACGAGTGACGGAATCGTGAGCGTCCACTCGGGCTTCCACAGCACGATTTTTGAAACTGCCTTCAAAATCTGTTTCATGCGCCGACTTCCTCCTCTTCCGTGAATAATTCCGCACCAACGACCTCGCCTTGGGACTCGTCGAGAGGAAGAATGAGGCAATCGTTCACGTGCCACGAAAGTTGTACCGGCTGCGCCAACTCAAGCGCCGGCGTGTTGGATCGCGAATGGACGAGCTGCGTCGCCATCACGGAGTACTCGCCAATATCGACGAAAAATCGTGACTCGGACCCGTAATAAATCTCGCGCTCAAGGACGCCCGACAGGACGTTTTGAAACACATCGGGATTGTACCCGGAGTGAAACGAGCTGGAGGATTTCGTCCGAATGAGGAATTTCTCGGGGCGAATGCAAAGGAGGACGCTCTCTCCGACTTGGAGGCGCTTCCCAAACGCGGTCGCGGCACCGTTTGTGGGGCGAGGGACTTTGAAAAGAGCGCTGGAGTTTTCGCCCGTTTCGTCAACGCGAACAAATATGGTGCCATCTTTCGCCATTTCGACAATTTCTGCCTCGAAAAAGTTCATGCGTCCGACAAAAGAAGCGACGAAACGACTTTTGGGATTCTCATAAATCGCGTCGGCGGCACCAAATTGCTCGATTTGACCATTTTGCATAACGGCAATTCGATCGGAGATACCGAGCGCTTCTTCTTGGTCGTGCGTGACGTACAAAAACGTGATTCCAACTTCGTCGTGGATCCAGTCGAGTTCCGCCAACATTCTCTGGCGCAGCTTCAAATCCAATGCCGCGAGGGGTTCATCAAGGAGGAGCACCTGTGGTTTATTGATGAGCGCCCGCGCAATCGCGACGCGCTGGCGCTGCCCCCCAGAGAGTTTGTGCGGTTTTTTGCCTGCATGATCGATAAGCTCCACCATGTCGAGCATTTTTTCGACCTCGCGTTTGACATCGACCGAGGAGACGCCGCGGATACGAAGCGGAAACGCGATATTTTCATACACCGAGAGGTGGGGGAACAAAGCATATTGTTGAAAGACGGTGTGAACCGGTCTTTTTTCGGGCGAGAGCTTCGTGATATCGACACCATTGATAAAAACGCGTCCAGAATCGGGCGACTCAAACCCGGCACACACGCGCAGAAGGGTTGTTTTTCCACAACCACTTGGACCTAAAAGAGCAAAAACTTCACCGCGCCGAATCGACAACGAGACGCCATCAACCGCTTTATTCGCGCCAAAGGATTTAACGACGTTTTCAAACCTCAAAAAGTCTTCCACCAACCGTTCTCCAAAAAATGCATTCATATCGAAAACGGTTGTTCGTGCGCCCTCAAGCGTACGACGGAGCGTACGGAGTCAGCACACCCGGACAGGCGCGCTGCGTCACAATAGCCGCTTGCCGGTGAAAACAACAGAAGACGATATAAATAATAAGGTGAAACAAAAACCAGGACTCACACAACTACCAGATGCCCACCAGGTCGCAGATATTCTTCATTTCTTTTTTATCGCGACGCCAACGGACAAAACCCAGCAATCCTCCTCTCAGTCAAGTGTTAAAAACGGAGCGCACCCTTGGCGCTATGAACAATATCCCAGCATTTTACCCGATTTGCCAAAAATTTCAAGAGGGCGGCAGGCTTTTTTCGTGAAATTGTTGGTTTCGAGTGCGTCTTACCACAAAAAAATGCCTTTTGCACGGACGGGAACGAGCGATTTTGAGGAAATTTTCGGGAAAAAACCATGCGGATTCTTGACAGATTTTTTTATGCCGTTATAATATGCGCTGATTATTTGTTTATTCGACTCCTCCACTCATAAAAGAAAGTGAAAAGATCGTGGCGACGGAACTCCAAAAATCCCCCATTGCAAACATTCGAAATATCGGCATCGCAGCGCATATTGACTCGGGAAAAACCACTCTGAGCGAACGCATACTTTATTATGCGGGACGCATCCATCGCATGAACGAGATTGCCACTGGCGCAGGCGCGACTATGGATCATATGGATTTGGAGCGCGAAAGGGGTATCACTATTCAGAGTGCCGCTACCACCGTGCAGTGGAATGGTTGCAACATTAATCTTATCGACACACCTGGACACGTTGATTTCACGGTGGAGGTAGAACGAAGTCTCCGCGTCTTGGATGGCGCAATTCTTGTCTTGTGCGCAGTGGGTGGCGTTCAGCCGCAATCTTTGACGATCGACCGACAGATGAAACGATACAAGGTGCCGCGACTTGCGTTCATCAACAAAATGGACCGCACGGGCGCCAATCCGTTCGAGGTCGTGCGCCAATTGCACGAGCGACTCGCGTGCAACCCTGTCCTAATGCAATATCCTATCGGGCGGGAGCAAGATTTCTCCGGCGTCGTCGACTTGGTCACGCGAAAGGCGTTCTATTTTGATGGTGCCAACGGCGAAAAAGTGCGTGTGGAAGACGTGCCCGAGGCGCTGCGCGAGGAGGTCGAGGCTGCGCGTGCGAAGATGCTCGAGGCGCTCTCCATGTTTAGCGACGAAATTCTCGAGATTTTGTTGGCGGAAGAGGAACCCGTTGAGGAGGAGTTGATCTACAAGGTGGCGCGCGACGCGATTCAGCACGGCTTGGTGACGCCCGTTTATATGGGGACGGCATATAAAAACAAAGGCATTCAACCTCTTTTGGATGCCGTGACGCGGTTTCTTCCGTCGCCGGCGGATATCACGCCCACGGCGCTTGAGTTCGACGAGCCACACGCAGAGGTGGAACTCAAGCCCGATTCTGCCGCGCCCACGGTGGCGATGGCGTTCAAAATCGTCGAAGACCCTTATGGATCGCTCGTCTTCATGCGCATTTATCAAGGTTCCTTCAAAAAGGGCGAGTCCTACTACAATCAGCGCACGGGGAAAAAAGAGCGCTTTGGTCGAATCGTTCGAATGCACGCCGATGAGAGAATCGAGATTGAGGAGGCTGGCGCGGGAGAAATTGTCGCCGTGATGGGGTTGGACTGCGCGAGTGGCGACACGTTCGCAAGCGAATATCCCACCGTGACGCTTCAGAGCATGTACGTTCCAGATCCCGTGATTCAGGTTGCCGTCTCGCCCAAAAAACGCGAGGATGCCGGTCGGCTAGGGAAAGCGCTCCAAAGATTCCGACGCGAAGACCCCACGCTTGTCATTTCGAGTGACTCGGAGACTGCCGAGACGATCATGTCCGGCATGGGCGAGCTGCACCTCGAAGTCTATATCGAGCGAATTCGTCGAGAATATAAGGTGGAAGTCGAAGTGAGCAATCCGCGCGTCAATTATCGTGAGGCACCCACGCAAGCGGTTCAATTCGATTATCGATACAAGAAGCAGTCCGGCGGGTCGGGGCAATATGGTCACATCGTTGGCGAGATGAAGCCGCTGCCGCCGGAGGGAACGGATGGTTTGTTCCTGTTCGAAGAGCACATCGTCGGTGGGCGCATTCCGAAGCAATACGTCCCGGCAATCGAGAAAGGCGTCCGGCGCTCGTTGGAGAAGGGCCCCGTCGCGGGCTTCCCAATCGTCAATTTTCACTATATAGTGAACGATGGTTCATACCACGAGGTGGATAGTTCCGATATGTCGTTCCAATTGTGTGCGCAGGGTTCGATTCGAGAGTATTTCCCTCAAACGAAACCGTGTCTTTTGGAGCCAGTGATGAAAATCGCGATCGAGTGTCCGCAGAATTTCCAAGGTTCGGTCGTTGGAGACCTTTCTCAGCGCCGCGGCACGATTCTCAACACAGAGATGGTGCAAAACATGGTGCGAATCGAAGGCGAGGTGCCGCTGGCGGAGACGTTTGGATATATGACGGACTTGCGCAGCATCACGCAGGGGCAAGGCACCTTTTTGCTCATGTTTTCTCGCTATCGAGCGCTCCCGGCATACTTGCAGGAGGAAGTGGTCGCGGAGCGCAAAAAGCAGCAAAGTGGGAAATAGAATTCGGTCGAAGAAAACGGGCGATGGAAATTTCTTCTGCAATTGGCACGCCATTTGCTTTAATACTATTGAAACTGCGAAAGTATGTGTCACCCCCATGACCTCCGTTGTTTTTCCCCAGACAACGGAGGGTAAAATAAAATCAGACTTTTCCCCGAGTCTGTTTTATGAATAGAAGGTTGTGTGTTTTTCCCCTAATTCAGCAGCTTTTTATTCACTTTTTCAGGTGGTTTCCGCCCTCTCCCCCGGGGGCAGATGTTTTGGGAATTCGGTTGGCTCTTTTTTATCGACCTTATTCCCCCGTTGGAACCGCCTCTATGCGGACAGGATCGGCCCCCAACGATCCTGTCCGTTTTTTCTTACCTTTTTTCTCCGCTCCAATTTTTGGTTCATACCTATCAGTATTTCCCTTTGCTTCGAGAAAAAAGCGTGTATCATTTTGATGTGTTAAAATGATACACTGCTGCAAAACAATACACCTTTGGCAAGCCTTGAATCGTCTCCCCGGTGGGAGTTAGAAATTTTTTTCCAGTTCTTGGAATTTTTTTTTCCACGTCTCGCCTCCCAAATCGGGATAGAGCATTTTGAGCGATTGTGTCAATCTTGCCGCAATTTCCTTGTTTCCCATGGCAGAATGGAGCGCGGCGATTTCGTACTTCGCCTCGAACCACTCTGGCGAACGATCTGCTGATCGCTGTTCGATCTTCCGCCACTGCTCCAACGCAGCATTGAGCATCGTGGCGTCTTTTCGCGTTTTGGCTTCTTGCGCAAGCGCTCTTCCGAATGCCGTTTGAATCTCGCGGGACTCGGGATACTTTTTGGCAAGCTCCTCGTATTTCGCGATTGCGGAGTCGATTTTCCCTGCGAGCAAAAGCGCGCGTGCCAAACTTCGTTCCAACGTGCCGCGCTCTTTTTCCTCCAATCCATCCAACGCTCTGGAACGCTCCAAGACGCCATAAAGCCGAATTGTAATTTGCGCGAATTGGGACGCAGATTGAGGGTCTCGACTTCTCGCCATCATTTCGTCGAGCTTTGCGAGTGTCAAGAAAAGCGCCTGATGCTGTCCCGCCTCGGCTGCTGGTGCGAGTTGCTCCAAAAGCGTACCCACTTCGCCCCCCTTACCCTGCAAAACGAGAGAGAGCGCCAAGTAGCATTGCGCGGTGGCTCGATGTTCCGACGCCATTTGAGGCGCGCGAAGCAACTCCCTCAACGCGCCCTCCAACGCCTTTGCCGAGTCGGGCTGGTATCGAAGTCGCCACAAAATTCCTTGAAAGCGCGCCTCCAACGAGTTTTCTCCCACGCTGTCGCACCAAACGAGCGCACTTTGGAGCGTCTTGCGGAATTCGTCCGAGTCGCGCGTTGCGATGGATTCGATCAACTCGTCCCACGCCTCCAACGCGCTACGCACCTCGGGAGTGTATTCCGAGGCATCGGGAGAAAGGCGACGCACGATGATCGAACGTATCTCCGCGAGTTCGCGCAGATTGCCACGCAGCCGAACCAAGTGTTCGATCTTCTTCAACACGGGGAGCAACTCGGGATGATTCCTCCCGAACAAACGAAGGTGTTCGAGAAGGAGCGTTTGATAGAATGCAAGCTCGTTCGCGAGTTCGGAATTTTGCTCCAGTTCGAGTGAAACTGAGTTGTCGATAATTTTCCGGACAATGTTTTCTTCGATTTGGATGGCGGTTTGGTGGTTTTTTATGGCGTCCTGCCGCTGGGGGAGCGCGACACTCACGCGCCGAAACCAATCTCGCGCCGTGGGCAAATCGACATGGTGAAACCCGTACGATGCCGCCAGAAGAGCGATTTTGACACGGTTCTCTTCGTCCGCAGAGTCTTTCGTTTTCTCCCATGCTGCGTCGCACACCTCCATCACGCGCGCGGAGTCCTCCATTCGAATCGCGTCCTCAATTGCCAAAATGAGGAGCGCGGGGTTGTCGTCCGATTTCGAGTCGAGGAACATGTTCGCGTAGAGAATCTCGATTCGTCGGACCCACCATGGGAGACTCTTTGGACGCAGCATTTCGAGAAGCTGCCGCGACTCAAGCGCCCAACGTTCGATCTCTTTTGCGTCGGCACGCTCCTTCGCCCTGCTCCACAACGCCAAGTGGAGTTCAAAAAGCGCCAAATCCAACTCTCCGCACGCTCCAAGCTCCTCGGGTGATATGCGCCCACGCACGAATTCGAGCGCCTCGTCCAGCGACTTTTTGGCAACGAAAACTTTCATTTTCATTGCGTACAATTTAAGATAAACGATTTCCTCTGGATTGATCTCGGCAGCCTTTTTTTCGAGGATTTGGACACGGAGTTCCGCCTTCGCCACGTCCTCCATCAGTAGGAAGGATTCGACTTCCGCTAAACGCGCCTCCCAATACAACGGATCGGAATTCGGCACATCGTACAACGTCTCGATTGCGGCTTGTGCCAATGCGGCAGAATTGACGCGATCGGGACTTTTGAGTGGGTACGTTTGAGCCTGCTGCATGAAGGCGCGAGCGCGTTGGAATGCGATTTTTCGCCCCAGCGCGATTAGCTCACCTTCGGACAACCCCGAGGGAGAAAACCGTCCGCGCGAGCCTGCCGCTGCTGCCGATTTCTTCTTTTTTTGGGACGGCTTAAGCCGCGCCGCCTCCAAACTCAGGCGTTGAACCTCTTTCTCCACCTCGTCAAGGAGGGCGAGACAACGTCGCAAAAGCTCCCGCGCTTGAATCATGGCGTGAGACGTTTCCCCCGCCACCGCTCCCTCCAACGCAGACTGCTGCGCCTGCGCGAAAAGCCCCAACGAATATTGATAATCCAAAAGCGGCTGCCAAACGCTGTCGGGATGAAGTCGGATATACTCGTTATAAATGGCGTGATATTCCTCAAAAAGCGCTTCTTTCTCCTTCTGGGGCGCAAGAATCGCGCGCGTGGCGAGCATTCTCAACTTTTCGCACGTGAGTTCCGCTCTCGCCTCGGGCGGGAGGCTGGGCGACGCCAAACGCTGCTTGCAATGCAATTCAGCCAACCGATACAAACCTCGCTCCATCAGCGCGTCGAGAAGGATTTCATCGTACGACTTCTCCTCAATGGTCTCTGCGGTCTCTGCGCGAGAAATGGGGGTTCCCAACGCAAAGAGAAAAAGTGCGACAAGTGCGGTGTGCAAAAAGTATTTCATCATACACTCAATATATCCAGCGTATCCATTCATTTCATGCTTTATACTCTTCGTGCTTCGAACTTTCGTTTTTCACGAAGTACCGGAAGTCGTAGTGCGCAGCTCCAACGGCGGACGGCACCGGAACTTTCAAAGCAAGGTATTACAACACCTTTCGAGAGCAAACCCATTATACACGAAATCGTGAAGAATTCAAGACGAAAAGAGAAAAAACGCCTCCGCGTGCAAATCGACTTTCGCGACCTTGCAAGTGTGGTTGTAGCGTCTTTTTCGAAGATTTTATTTCTCCGGGGTGGGGGGAATTTTTTTCTCGTTTTTTCCTAATTTTTTTCGAGGGGTTTCTTGACAACTGACAACAAAACGTCTATATTATGTGTACCTGCCCTATGTTTGCTATATTCTCTCCTCCAAAACGTGCCATGGCTTTATACATCAATTTTATGAAGCATTGGTGGAGCAAAAGCATTGGCGGAGTAGATGATGTGTGATTATTGGATTTGATATTTTCAAAGAATGGAACGCGATAATGGCTCTTTTGCGGCTTGTCAAAGGCTATATGCCAGGGAAAACATTCCCTCTTCGTGGTGAATCTTACACGCTGGGGCGCGGGCACGATTGCGAGATTGTGCTTGAGGTTGCCGCCGTCAGCAGAAAGCACGCTCGTATCTACGAGAAGGATGGCGAGTACATTTTGGAGGACTTAAAAAGTCGGAATGGCACGCTGCTCAACAACAAACCCGTCTCGGCTCCCGTCGTGCTCCATCATCGAGACAGAATCCAAATTTGCAGCATCGTCATTTTCTTCTACGCAACGGGGCAAGAGAACGACCAGAGTAGCGTTGAGGACTTTCAGGCTCGGATTGACGACATCGAGCCAAGCGATAAATCCTCCTTTATGGCAACGTTCGACATGTTCCAAAACAAGAACGCAATGGGAGTCACTTCTGCCAATGCGGAGGAAAAACTCAAAGCGCTCATCGCCATCGGAAGACATTTGGGCGAAGTTGTCCAGCTCGAAGAAGTGTTGCTTCGAATATTGGATAGTCTCTTCGATATTTTTCCCCAAGCGGATCGTGGTATTATCGTTTTGCGAGATCCTAAAACGGGGCGCCTTCTGCCCAAAGCACTCAAACAGCGCAATCCGAATAACGAAGAGGTGCGTTTGAGCCGCACGATTCTCCAAACCGTGATTTCGAGCGGAAAAGCGATTTTGTCGGCGGACGTCGTGAGCGATTCTCGGTTCGATATGTCCCAAAGTATTTCGAGGTCTCCCATTCGATCGATGATGTGCGCTCCGCTTATCGGAATCGACGGCGACGCAATTGGTGTCCTTCAGATTGACGCTGCCACGACGATGCGGCAATTCGTCTCGTCAGATTTGGAGATTCTCGCAAGTGTGGCGAATCAGGCGACTGTTGCCGTTCGGAACGCGCAACTCATGGAGACGGCGTTGGAGGAGGCGTCTTTGCGTCGCGAACTCAACGTGGCGCACAAAGTCCAGCAGGGATTATTGCCCGCCACGAAACCTGCGGTGGAAAATTACGAATTTTTTGATTTCTATCAGCCGGCGCGCCATTTGGGGGGGGACTATTTTGATTATGTTTCACTCCCGGACGGACGTTTAGCCATAACGCTCGCGGACGTCTCGGGCAAGGGAATTTCTGCGTCGCTCTTGATGGCGAAGCTCTCTGCCGAGGCGCGGTATTTATTGGCGATTCATCCGAACGTGACGGATGCCATTCATGCCCTCAATAATACTTTTTGCGATAGCCGGTGGGAGGATCGATTTGTGACGCTCGTGACGGGGGTGCTCAACCCCAAAACGCACGAAATCGAACTCGTGAATGCGGGACACGTTCCGCCGATTATTTGCCATGCGGAGGGGGGGACGCAGATTTTGGACAAAGCGCCGCGTGGTTTCCCAATTGGAGTCCTCCCTGATTCGGATTATTTCTTGGAAAAAATCTCTCTTCAACCGGGAGAAACGCTCTTCTTTTTCACGGACGGCGCGACCGATGGCGTGAATGAGAATGGCGACATGTTTGGCATGGATCGAATTTTGCGCTGCTGGTCGGCTCCTTATCCTACGGTTCAGGATCAGGGGACGGCGCTCATCCAATCGATTCAGCGTTTCGTGGGGACGGTGCCGAACGCGGACGATATTTGCGTCACGGGGATTCGACGCGTACGTTAAACACCTTGTGTTTTAGCCTCATCGTGTTTTATGGGGATGGGGGGAACCTATATGGCTTTTCGCGATGCTTTGTGTGATTGATGGCTACAATTTGATTTACGCACTGGGGTTGCTTCCAGCGGGGGCGCGTCGAATGACGTACGTTCCCGGGAAGTTGGCTGCTGCGCGTGAAGCTTTGGAGGGCTTGCTTCTCCGAGGACTCTCGTCAGGCGTTTTGCGAGAGACGCTCGTGGTGTATGACGCGCTTGAGCCGCCGCAATTCCTCCCAAGCGCGTATGTCGTCAAGGGTATGCAAGTGGTGTTTGCGAAAAACTACTCCAGTGCCGACGAGTTGATTCTCGAAACGCTTAAAAAGCACTCGAAGAAGGATAATATCACGGTCGTGTCGAGCGATCATCGGATTCAGGCACACGCAAAGAGACTCAAAATGGCGTATTACGACAGCGACGAGTGGTATTATGGTGGGATGCCGATTGTGGGCGTCTCCAAGGGGAAGAAGAAACGCGCGGAGGCGAAAACGTCTCTCAGTTCGTCTCCACGCCAGAAAAATACGGACAAAATCTCCCAAGAAGAGATGGATTATTGGCTGACGATATTCGGCGATTCGGGCGAAACGTCGCGAAACGACTCTTCCAACGCCCAAGCTCCATCCCGTCGGGGAGTCCCACCTCGAAATGAGGGGAAAGTCCCTCGTTTATGATTCCGCCTCGTCCGACGCGAGTTCTTTGCTTTGAGAGGCGATCATTGCCGCGACGTATCCTCCCTTGAAACCAGAGTCGATATTGACGACAACCACGTTTGACGCGCAGCTATTGAGCATACCAAGGAGCGCGGAGAGTCCTCCGAAGTTCGCGCCATACCCAACGCTTGTCGGGACCGCGACAATGGGGAAAGGAACAAACCCACCCACCACACTTGGGAGCGCGCCTTCCATCCCCGCCACGACGACTGCGGCTTGGCACTCGAGGAGAATGGGGAGTTTTTCGACGAGTCGGTGAGGTCCCGCGACGCCAACATCTTGAATGAAAACGACCTCGGCGCCCATCCACAAGGCAGTCTCTTTCGCCTCTTCCGCAACGGGCGCGTCGCTTGTGCCTGCCGTGACGACCGCGATTTTCCCTCGCTTTTTCCCCTGACGCGCTGGCAGACGAAACGTTCTGGCGGCGGCGTTCGCCACACCTTCAGGGAAGCGCGCCTTGAGCGCCTCCATTTGCTCCGGTCGCACGCGCGTTGCGTAAGGAATAATGCCATGCGAGATTTGCGCCTCGAAAATCGCAAGGACGGCTTCCGTTGTTTTTCCCTCCGCATAAACCACTTCGGGGAAACCACAACGTTTTTCACGGGCGAGGTCTATCTGAGCGAACCCCAACTCTGCCGTTGAAAGGGTGTCTTTTGTTTCTTTATTTTGATACATATAGGTTTTGGAAAATACGAAAAGTTGCAAATGCCATACACTCCTGGGGGCTACAACACACCCCTGACCAGTATGAAAAGTGCATTATACACAACGTCTCCCCGAGTGTCAAGCAGGAGTGACAAGAGTGCCCCCATTATACCGTTAGCTTATACTCGTTCTCCTTTAAAATTCCCGTTTTGCGCGACGTTTTGCTCTCCTGTGGTGCGAGAGCTTCCGACGTCGCGCAGAACGGGAATTTAATGGCACGATAGCAATAACGGTTGTTTTTTTGTTCGAATGGGTGGTATTCTTTGGGGTTGTGTCCAAAAAAATAAACAATATTAACGAACGAAGTGAACATTTCAAAAGTTTTTTGAAGGAGAGTTTGCCCGGTACGACCGGGAGCGACGACGGCTCCCGCCGATTGCTACATCGCCGGGAGGCAGTCGCTTGTGCTTCTGGTCTCGCTTGCCATCACAACGAGCCCACCACGAGTCCGATGCAGCCCGTAGTTCCAGATGGTGGGCGAATCGTTTGGCGTTCAATCCAAAGGGTGCTCCACCAAAGTTCGCGCTCGAGATTCTCCGACGGAAGGGAAAATCCCTCGGCGCTTCATTCAGAACTACGCTACGCTTCGTTCTCGGCTCCGGCGGATCGGTGCTGTGTCCAAAAAACAAACAGCACTCGGGAGGATGGTTAGTCTAAAAAATCCCCTTCCGCAATTTTGCGCGGGGCGTAGACCTCCGTGACGTAGCTGATTCCCTTGCTGATGAGCGCTTCGACTTCCAACTTGAAACCGTTTTTGAGCATGAGCGCGATCTCTTTCTGCCACGATTTCTTATTGATGAACCACGGATAGTCGGCTATCTGCCGTGCCCGCTTGCGGTCGTTGTCGTTGAGGGCGATGCAGACGCTGGGCGAGAGTTTGTACTCCGCAAAATCAGTCGAGCGGACACCGATGAATTTCGCCTCCGGCACCGCCATTCGCTTCGATTCGAACGCAAGATTTATGGATCCCTGCTTAATGACGCTATAGATATAGTACCCCCACGGGTCGTTATCCAAGAGACAATAAATCGGAAGCCCCAACTCCTGATTGAGTCGATAGAGGAGCCTTCGCACGCCGCGCGGCGGCTGCCCCCCACCGTGGGTGAGGATGCAGTTGTGTTTCTGCCAGAATTTGTCCTCGTTGAAGCGCTGCCAAACAGTGTCTTTTTCGACGTGAAGGACGAATTTTGCCTTGCAATTGCGGAATTGTATCACCTCCGGCTCGACAATCGACGGGATGCCGTACCCTCCAGAACCCATTCGGGAACAGTCGATTAGATCGCCGCGATCGAGTATCCGGATGTCGCCAACCATGTCGCCACGCTTTTGGGCGTAGAGGTGGAGTTCCTCACGCAGCGCCTCGAGAATCACCTCAAGGTCTTCGATAATTGGGTCGGACTCGGACTGGTTGTTGAAGGTTTCCTCTTTCGTCCCCTTGATGGTATGTTTGGTTTGGTAGTACATACCACGGATGCTGAGCGTTTTCCCTTGTGAGATGAGTTGATTTGCCCCCTCCGCGACGAGCATGGTCTGCATGAAGCTCTTCGCCTGAGCGAGATTGAAGAGCGTGCGAGTGGTTGCCTTGTCGCCCATTTCGAGGATACGAGCTTTCTCGTTGAAAGAAACGTTTGCGAGCGAGCGAGAAGGGACGCGAATAAGAGGATCCTCCGCCTGCGCAGCAGATTGCGCCACAGCAAGCGCCAATGCACGAATCGACTCCAACGTGCGTTCGTCTTTTTTGCTTAATTTAGCCCCCCGCTGCGGCTCCAAAGACATCTCAATAGGCGGAACGTCTGCGGACTTGGGTTTTCTCTTGGCCATAAATCTTCTTGTCTTAAAAAGGAATTGTTACGGGCAACATCTCTCCCCCCTACCGAGACCTCCACCACGACCTTTATTATACTTGCGAAAATTGCGTTGTCAAGAGGAACAGGAGAAAATTTCCCCCAAATTTTCACGAGCACACCTTGCAATCAAGAACATTTCAACTTTTTCGCAAATTTTTCCTAAAATGCCCCCCTGCGAAACGATGTGATGATCCTCAAATTTGAAAAGCCCTCTGCCGGGTGCGATCAAAAAAAGTTTGCGCTCGAAATTCTACGGAGCCGAGAACGAAGGGCGTAGCCCGTATCTGGATGGTGGAAGAATCGTTTGACGCTTCATCTGGAACTACTGTTGTGTCAATTTTATACACATTCTCATTTGAATTTCCGTTCCGTCCGCCGTCGGAGCTGCGCACCACGGCTCCCGAAACTTCGTGAAAAACGAAATTTTAAAGGAGGGCGGGTAGAATGCACGATAAGTATAGAAGTTATCATAATTTCTTTTTCCTGGAAGGAACAACAACATGAATCGACGTGAATTCCTCCGCGCGACAGGCGGTTGTGTTTTGGTCGCGTGTGGCACCCCGCACTCGTTGGGGGCAGAGCAAATTCCCACCGACGAGAATGTCGTTGCGATTTTTGCCGACACGCATCTGCGTAATCCGCAAAGCACGCAGCATGTCCAACGATTTAACGCAGTCGTCCGGCAGCTGCTCGCGATGAACCCTCGCCCCGCCAACCTCCTCATCTATGGAGATGTGGCGTTTGATGAGGGGAAAGTCGAGGAGTACCAACTTTTTCGCGAACTTATCCAACCCATCGAGCTTGCGGGGATTCGTTGGGAAGTCGCCATGGGCAACCACGACCGACTCGATAATTATCGACGCGCGTTCCCGGAGCGATTCGAAAAACCATTCATCATCGAGAACAAGCTGATCACGAAAGTCGAAACGCCGTGTGCCGACTTTCTGCTCCTTGATTCATACAAGAAAGGTTGTGTCGAGGGCGAGATCGATCCCGCTCAGCGAGAGTGGCTGCGAGAGACGCTCAAGACCTACACAAAGCCGCTTTTCGTCGGCTGCCATCATCCACTTCAGGAGACGCAGCTTGGTGAGATTTTGAGCGTCTGCCCTTGCGTCGTTGCCTATTTATACGGGCACAACCACCACTGGCGCTTCCAAGAGCAATTCGACACGAAGACGATTTGCTTCCCCTCGACCGGACATTGGGGCGATTTGGGGTTCGTCACGCTTCAGCTTTCGAAGGAGGAAGCCCGATTCACGCCGAATGTGGACGATTTTTTCATGCCACATTGGAGCAATAGGAAAGAGGATCCCAACTTCGACGAGGCGGCATATCTAAAACGTTTGAATCAGCCGCTCGTTTTGAAGATGGGGTGAGATTTTCCTCAAACAGGATCATTTTTTCGTCATTCGCCAACATTGGTGGATTTTCTTGTTGCGAAAGTCCTCTGGAACCGTTTGGTTCGAGATATCTCGAATGCGGAAGCCTTCGATCTCGGACTCGCGCAACTTGAATTTCCGATGATTGTTCGAAAAATAGAGCACCCCGCCGCTCGGCATATGCCTTGAGAGAGCGTCGATGAGCGCAACGTGGTCGCGTTGGACGTCCCAATCGTTCAGATCCTTGCTGTTCGAAAAAGTGGGCGGGTCGCAAATTACAAGGTCGAAAAACTCGCGTTCGTACAGCGTAAAAAGGAATTTTCCCACATCGCTGCGGATGTACTTAAAATTTCGATCCTCGAACCCGTTGAGCCTCATGTTGTCGTACGCCCAATCGAGGTAGCCGTTCGAGAGATCGACCGTCGTGATACTCTGCGCGCCGCCGTCCGCAGCATAAACGCTGAACGACCCCGTGTATGCGAAAAGGTTGAGGACGCGCTTCCCCCTCGCCTCCTTCCGCACTCGGTCGCGCGTGATGCGGTGGTCCAAAAAGAGACCCGTGTCGAGAAAGTCGGAGAGATTGACGAGAAATTTCAACCCCCCCTCGTGCGCCTCGATAACGTATCCCCTCTGGCTGAGGCGATTATATTGAGACGTTCCCTTTTGGCGCCGGCGTTCCTTGAGAAACGTCTTCTCGCGCGGCGTGTCGAGTGCCCGACAAATCGTCGTGAGCATTAAGTCGAGCCACTGCGTCTGCTGCGCTGATGTGCGATCGTGAGGGCGTTGGTACTCCGAGATGTGGAGGTGGTCTTCGTAACGATCAATCGCGAGCGGAATTTCCGGAATGTCGCGATCATAAATTCGATAACACGTGATGCCTCGCCGCGTGGGATAGCGACGCAAATGGTGCGCCAATTTTCTCAAACGATTCTCAAAATCAGCCGCCGAACGCTCCACGGAATCGCTCAAACCTTGAAACACCGGCGTGAATGCGCGTATCGTGGGGCGTTCCACCTCTTCCGAGTTCGGATCGTCTTGGCGTTCTGCCGGCTCGAGTTCCTCGCGTATGTCGCTCTCGTTCGTGCGTGGAGGTCGGGGACCGAAAAATTGGTAGTACGTGCATTCGAGGCGCGAGTTGTAGATTTTGCGCCGTCGGTGGGCTTCTTGCCCAATGTGCTTTTCGAAGTCGGGGAATCCGGTGTAGATGTAGTGCGACCACGTCGGCAGGCGCTGCAGCACACCAGGGAGCGCGAAGTACAAATCCCGAAGTTCGTCGTACTCGCCAATCCAATTGCCGTAGGGTGGGTTCATGATCGTGCAGCCAAACTCCTCGGCGGAGGTGGTTTGGTGAAAATCGCGCTCGATAAACTGGATATCCATGCCGACGCCCGCGCATTGAGCGTGATATTTGGCCATAGAAACCGCCTCGGGATCGATATCCGCGCCAACAATCGATCGTGGCGAGTTGGGGAGGATGAGGTCTCGCGCCTCCTCTCGCACTTCTCTCCACAACGCATTGGGGAGCGTTTCCCACGTCTCGGCAAGAAACGAGCGCCGAATTCCCGGAGCGATATTTCGCCCGATGAGAGCCGCCTCAATCGGAATGGTTCCGCTCCCGCAGAATGGGTCGAGGAGCGGGCGCTCTCGATTCCAATAGCTGAGTTTTATGAGAGCCGCCGCAATCGTCTCGCGCAGCGGCGCGCTTCCGATCAACTTTCGATACCCTCGTTTATGAAGTCCCTCGCCAGTCGTGTCGAGCGTGAGAAGGGCGTTGTCCTTGAGCATCGAGACCTCGACGGGGTACGTCGCCCCATTCTCCACAAGCGAGCACCCATAAACGCGCTCAAGTCGAGAGACGATCGCCTTTTTAACGATTCTTTGGCACGCAGGCACGCTCGAAAGCTGCGACTTATGCGACCGACCGTCGACCGGGAACGCTCCGTCGCGAGGAATCCAACGTTCCCACGGGAGGTCTGCCGTTTTGTCGAAAAGCTCGCCGAAATCCGTCGCGGGGAACTCTCCCACCCGAATGAGGACGCGCCCCGCGCAGCGCAAATGGATATTCGCACGACAAAGGTCTTTTTCGCTCCCCTCGAAAATCGTTCTCCCCACCTCGACATTGCGCGGCTCAAACCCCAAATCGACCAACTCACGCGAAACGATGGACTCAAGACCCATTGTCGACGTCGCGATGAACGAAATTTCGCCCGATTCTTTCTTTTCCATTTTGTTGTACCTAAATCCTGGTATTTACTCAACCGCCAGCATGAGGGAATTGATTCCAGAGCCGATGCCGAGGAGTGCGATTTTTTGCCCAACTGGCGCCGCCCCCGCCTCGATACCAAGCGCAAATGCGGAGGGGAGCGCGGCGGAACCCGTGTTGCCGAGGTACTCGAGCGTCGAAAAGTCCTTCGAAAAGTCGATCTCGAGCGTGTCGTACAAAAGTTTTTGGTGCGCCTTCCCCACTTGGTGACAAAAGAAGCGATGAATCTCCTCGCGTCGCCAGCCGAATTCCTCCAAGAAGCGCGGGAATAAACGCCGAGCCGTGTCGACGCCCTGATGAAGCAGCGTTTCGGAGTCGGTCTTCATCGCGTCGCCAGTTTTTACGCTGTCGTCGCTTTGGCACAGGTGGCAATAATCCGTGTTCGCCAAGACGCTCGCGCCCAAAAGTCGGCGTCCCGTTCGACTTCTTTTGCGGTGGGCAAGGACGATTGCCGCGCTGCATGAGCCAATCGTGAGCGACGCAAAAAGAGGTTTGACACTCTGACGAGTGAGCGATAAATCCTCATTCATCTGCGCGATGGTGGTTTCTAAAAGCGATCGAGAGTCTTCGGTACCAACGACGATGCCAGCGTCGATCTGTCCCAACTCGATCATGTTGGCGATCTGGAGCAGCCCGGTGAGAATTCCGAGGCAGGCGTTCGAAACGTCGAAAATCTGGCAGCGTTCCGTGAGTTGCGCCCCGTGGTGGACGCCGCACGCCGTTGCGGGTTCGAGATAATCGCGACAAACGGAACCATGGACGAGCGCGCCAACCTCCGACGGAGCGACGCCGCTCTTCTCAAGCGCCCTCCGAACGGTCTCGACACTATGGACGCCGGGCTTGATTCCACGCTCCCACAGTCTGCGTTCGCGAATCCCCGTCATTAATTCAAGCCGACCCGGCGGGAGCCTCAAGCGCGTATAAATCGGCTCCAACCGCTTCTCAATTTCGTCCGTCGTGACGACTTCCCCCGGCAAAAGACAGACCGTCCCCTCAATACAAACGTTTTCGTAACGCATTATTTTCGCTCTTCTCCCCTTGGTTTTCTCTTCGTACTTCAAAATCCTGGCATCTCCGTGCCCACTAGAGTGTATATTATTCCATGAATTGAAAATTTTGCAAGGGGGAAAAAACTATTTTTTCGCGACTCTTGGAGATTTTATAGGACTTCGCGTTGAAATTTCCGATTCCGTCCGCCGTCGGAGCTACGCACCACGGCTCCCGAAACTTCGCGCCCCCAAAAACTCATCTGAGCGCCAGTATAAAAAAGCATTACCCGCAAGGATTTTGGTACCACACGCCGCCATCGGTCGTCAAAATGTTCCACCGACCACCCGATTTCGGCTCCTCGTACGGCGCGTCGGGGGCCATCCAGCTTGTGCGGCGTCTCGGTTTCCGAAATCAAAATCCCCGTTTTTTCGTCCGCCACCCACGTCCACATCGTGCTGCCGGGGGCAAGTTCCTCGTTCCCAAACGCTTCCCGAACGTGCGGGAGCGTAAATTCCGGCTCCAGTCGCTCAACAGCCGCACCAACTCCCGCGCAGCATTCTTCTCCGTTTGCATCTGCGCGGGATACTGGCTCCGAAAATATGCCGCATAGTCGATGTATTTCCCATTCGGCGTTCGTGGTTCCGTCAGCACGGTCGTTTCCGGACCGATTTTCAATGGCACTTCCGCGAAGAAATTCCACCAGCCAAAAAAGCAGCCCAAACACCGAACATCCACAACACGAACGCCATCGCATAGGAACCTCCAGCCCATCAATCATTCGCAAATTGTCTTATAGCAAATTCGATACTCATCGTACTTTATTATACTCGTTCTCCTTTAAAATTCCCGTTTTACGCGACGTTTTGCGAGCTTCGCACCACGGACCGTTTAAAGCTCGATGAGTATAAAAACCTCTTGTATTTGAGGCTCGATCTCGCTCCGATTATACTTTGCGAAAGCTGCGTTGCCAAGCAGAACGGAGAAAAATTCCAAAAAATTTTCATTTTTATCGTGGGTTCTCCTTGCAAAATGACAATAGCTTAGTGCGCGCGTTCACAAACAGGAGCGAAGCGGAGTCCTGGATGGAGTGCCGAACGATTTGGCACTCCGAACGAGGGGAAGAAGGGTCGCACATCAGAGCGAACACAATTCCCCTTCTTTGAAGGGGGGCTAGCGCATGAGCAAATAGGCAAACTGGGGCGACTTGTTCGGTACGTTTTTTTGCTGACATTCAAAAACATTGCAATTTCCGCAGCGTGTTTTTCAAAACCGTTGTGGGTCGCCCAAAACCTTCATTACGAATAGTGTCCTAGAATCCTTGTTGTCGTACGCATAACGAATCTCCATTTCTTCCCTACTCATTTGACCCATTTCTGATTCTCCTTTCTTCGAACTTTTTTATACCCGATGCACTATAAAATTCCGCTTCACTGGCATTTTTGCTTCGCTGAAAATGCCTGCATCAGAACCGCACAAAACGGAAATTCAAATGAGAACGAGTATAATTTTATTCGGCAAAATAAGCTTCAAAACGCTAATCGTTATATTTTACCTCGTTCATGCGCCAGCCCAACTTTGGAAGAGAGGTATTTTTGGAGAGCAAGAGTGCTCTCCCTCCACGGAAAAAGGGGATTTGATCTGGAACTACGGGCTGTGTCCTTCGTTCTCGGCTCCAGGAAATTGGTTTTTGTTCGGTTTTGTAA
>JAUNBK010000161.1 GCA_030527105.1 Planctomycetia bacterium | reverse complement strand
GAACGCAAGGGGGCGAATGCGGAGCCGCCCCCGAGCAGAGAGTGAGAAGAGCCGTCGCGTCGAAGATGTGCGACATTTCTCCGCACCCATATCTGCCATCGGAAGTCGGAAGAAACACAAAGAAGGCGAAGAAGATCGCCCACCTCGCGGGGAGGTGGGGCTTGATGATCGAAACGTTATTTGTTGGGGATTTCGACTTTATAGGTTCCGCCAGTCTCTTTGACGATCGGATTCAACTCGGAAATTTCGATTCCCAAGGGAGCCGAGCCGATTTTGGGGTCCGCGTTCTCGATCTGAATTTTGTAGAAACCATACGACATGCCGGGGAGGTTTTCCATGTTCCCTTCGGAGGATGGAGAGCAGTATCCATCTTGTATCGTTCCCTTGGCTTCCTTCAGGACGTCCGCCATGAACGCTTCGGGAATCAACGTTACGTTGCCGGATTTGAGCGGGACGGAGCTTTTCCCCTTCTTCACGACGAGATTGATATTTGGAGTGCACAACCCGACTTCGGCATCAATGTACGCTTGAATACGGGCGGAGATTTCCGCTTTATCCAAGCCGCCGTCGCCGTTTGTGTCTATCGATGAAAGCGAATTTTTCAAGGAAGGACACGCGTCCAACTCGTCGCCAGCGATTTTTCCGTCGCTGTTCTTGTCAAATTCCGCAATCGCTTTGTCAGCGGCAGCCGACGGATTGTAGGGAGGACCAATGACGCGATCCGGCTTCCCACCAAAACACCCCACGCCCAACACCACTGCCAGCGCCAAACTTCCTGCAAGTATTTTCTTCATTATTTTTCCCTCGAAACTAAAGTATGTCTTACGCAAAATTGCGAGTCCCATGCGTAACCACGCATCCATCTCGTTCTATTATGCACGCCAGGCCGAGAAATGTCAAGAGAGAGGTTTTCCTTTTCTCTCATTTTTCTCAAAATTTTTCCGAAAATCTTTTGCCCAACGCGTTTTTTCGCTCCCGAACCCCCGAAATTTATCCGTTGATCTAATCCGCCCACAAATATTCGATAGGCTGGACGTGTTTCAAGACTTCATCCATCTCGGGGATATTTTTGTATGCCGATTTCAAGAGGGACCATCTTTCGCCCCACGTGAGCACGAGCGCGGCAGCCGTCGTTTTCGCGAGAGGATAAAAAGTCCGCACCGCTCCTGGCGTGTCGAAATAGACAAACGCATAAGGGAGTTTCTCGGACGAGGCGAAGTGCTCGACGCCCCAACTCTCTGCCGCATCCTTTTGGGTGTAACGACCTTGCCGAAGGTATCGCGCCACGGTGTCGCGCAATTCGCCACGCGAGGTCGAAAGAATCAAACGATCCCCCACAATCGTGACGTACAACTCCACCCCGCCGAGCCACGGATCGAGCGTCGCGGGGAGGACACGATACGCTTGCGTCTCTGCGGAAAGTCGCACGGGGGAAAGCTGTTTTTTGAGCGTCTGCCGCAACGCCTGCGTCTCGGGAGAGTCCCCAAGTGCGGTCGCCTTTGTCTCTAAAAGAGAGGCATAAAACGCCGCCATTTGCTCCCAACACCACTCGGGACAGGGTATCGTGCACACGATCGACGTATACTCGAACGAGGCGTGGTTTTTGCTCCACGCGACGAAAAGAAACGCTCGGCGCGGCAATCTTTCCCCAAGGGAGGGAATCGCCCCGGCGTTCTTGAGACGAATTTTGAAGTCGGAGAGCGTTTGCGCGCCTGGGATTTTCGCTTTCATCGTCGCTTTCACCATGCGATACGCGCGCGGTGCCGACATTTTCATCGCGACCGTAGCGATCGGCTCGTCTGGCAGAAGACGCAAATCGTCCGACGTCAAACAAAGTGCCGCGTCCGCCTCCCCCGCCGATTGTGGCGGATACGACTCTTGCGCCGCTAAAATAAGCGACCAGGAACAAAACAACGCGCCAAAACACGCGCACACGCTCCAACGTTTCATTTCGTCTCAGTCTCCTTTTCTCGGTTGGAAGTCGTCGTCAAAACGTAGTTTTTGAAGTACTTTTTCGCCATCTGCTTCACTTCGTCGAGCGTGACGGCTTCGTACTCCGCAATCGTGCTTTCGTGATTCCGATACCCCAAGCCATAAAGCTCATCAAGGCTATGCTCCGTGAGCTGCTCCCCAGCCGTGGTGGACGACATGGAGTAGAGCGCGATGAGCTTTTGTTTCGCGACTTCAAACTCTTCTGGAGTGATTTTTCCATCGATCGCCTTTTGCACATTGTTGAACAAACGCTGCGTCACGTCGTCCATCGAGCTTGGCGACGTCTGCGCGATGAAGAGAATATAGCCCGGCACGGGACCGGAGAGCGTCGTTCCGTGGACGGAATAAACCAACCCCTCCCCGCGAAGCTCCTCGTGGAGCCACCCACCGGGGAATCCGCAACCCGCCATCACGGCGTTGAGCACGCGAAACGCGGCGCGATCCTTGCGATCGAACATCGACGGCGCGGGATAAGCCAAAAGCACCATTGCGGTATCTTTTCCCGTGACCTTGTGCCGCACCAAGTTGCCCGGAAGCGTGTTCTCAAACGAGAAGTCGAACGCCTTGTGCGCGGGATTTTTAGGCAGGCTGCCGAATTCCCTCTCCGCGAGCGCAAGTGCCTCGGACTCCTCAATATCGCCATAAATCGCCACCACAAGTCCCTCGGGATCGAGCATGTTGGCGAAGTAGAAATCCCTCAAACTCTCGGGAGTCATTGCGGAGACGGTCTCCAATTTGCCACCCGACACGAGATGATACGGCGTGGTCGGCGGCAGGGTGTCCGCAAACAACTCGATCAACTCCGCCTGAGGACTAATGGCGCGACGCTGGATCGCTCCCACAATCTGCTTTTTCTTCACGTCAAATTCCTTCTCGGGGAACGTCGGATTCTTCCAACAGTCAGCAAGAATTTCAAAACTTTTTTCGAAATCTTCCTTCAAAACGAGCATATTTCCCGAGAGGCTATTGCGTCCGGACGAGAAGCCCATTTGTCCACCGATTGAGTCGAAGTACTCGGATATTTCCGCTTCCGTTCGAGTTTTTGTTCCTTGGTCGAGCATAGTGGCAACGAAATTCCCGCGCCCCGCCGTTTTCTCGTCGTCGAGCAAATTTCCACCGATGGCGCAGACGCCCGCCGACACGAGGGGGAGGTGGGGAATTCTGCGCACCAAAACGCGCACGCCGTTGTCGAGACGATGGAACTGTACCTCGTCCGTAGAATTATTCTCCTGCGCCTCCTCTTTCGCCTGCGTATCTTCCGCCAACGCGTCGTCTTGCGCCGATTTTGGGAGAATCTTCACGATATTCAAGCGCTCGGGGACGAAATATTTATTCGCCACGCGCTGAATGTCTTCTGCCGAGACTTTTTGCAGCTGCTCGACGTAGAGTTCATCGAAAAGCGGCGTCCCTGTGGCAAGAAAACTACTCGCCAACCCCTCTGCTCGGTCTTGGACGGTCTGGCGCATGAAAACCAACTCGGACGCCTTTTGTTTCTTCGCTTTTGCCAACTCCACCTGCGTGACGGGTTCCGTCTTGAGTCGATAGAGATGTTCCAACGCTACCTCAAGCGCTCCGTCCGCCTGCTGCGGTTCCGCGACGAGACGCACGGCAAAATAACCCCGCTCGAAAGTGGGCGTGTAGCTCGACGCATCGACGCCGTACACCAAACCACGCTCAAGCACCATGTCTCGGGGCATTCTGGAGCTTTCGCCCGACGCCAAAATGTAGGCGAGCAAATCAAGCGCGTACAAGTCCTCATGATAGAGCGAGACGGTGGGAAACGCCGCCAAAACGTCCGTTGTCGCGCCGTCCATTTCGACCACCGCCTGCCGTGGCACAAGCTGCATCGGCTCCGGCGTGAGCGTCGGCACATCCACAAAACCGCGCGGCGTCCCCGACCATAATTGCGAAACCTGATCGAGAACCGCTTCCGTGTCGACATCCCCCACCACGACAAACACCTGATTCTCTGGCACGTATCTCGTGCGGTAGAAATCGATGATTTGCTCACGAGTCATTTGTCGCAGGACGTCGAGATAGCCGATAATCGGAATCCGCGCCGGGCTTTCTTGATAAATCGTTTCCTGAGCGAGTTTCCACAACACCCTGCGTCGATTCTCCTGCCCGTCGGCAAGCTCGCGTTGGACAACCTCCAGCTCCCGATCGAACTCCGCAGGCACGAACGCCGCGCGCTGCATGGAATCCGCGATAAGCTCAATGCAGGTTTGTGCGTTTCGCGCGGGACAATCGATATAATATGACGTCACATCGAGCGACGTATACGCATTCGTCATTCCTCCAAAGGTATCGACCAGCCGTCGAATTTCCGCCTCGGAGCGTTTTGTCGTGGAGCCGCCCGCCACGACGTGCTCCAAAACGTGGCTGATTCCTGCTCCGAGGTATTTTCCCTCGTTGACGCTCCCGGTGTTTTTCACGGCGCAGCGAACGGTGGCGACTGGCGCGGAATGGTCTTCCTGAACGATGATCGTCAGACCATTTTCCAACGTTACGATCGTGATTTCTCCGGGATACGCTTGCCGCGACACAATGCGCGAGAACGTCGATTCTTCTGCTGAGATAGAATTCATAAAATTAATGCACGCCAAACCGACGAGCGCTAAAAGTAAAACGTGATTGGTTCGCATGAAAAAGTCCCTTCCTTAATGCGCCATGAAATGTTCCCACATATCCTCTATTTTACCAGATAAGATATTCCTTGTCAAGGTTCGGTGAGAAAAAAAGGGAAAAGTTCGGTGAGAAAAAAAGG
>JAUNBK010000044.1 GCA_030527105.1 Planctomycetia bacterium | reverse complement strand
GCCTCTATCACTATAAATATCGTTGTTCGTCCCCGTCCCTGCCACAGGCTTACCGCCCTGCCGTGGGATGTTCGCCCTGCCGTGGGATATCGTGGAGAACAGATTGCTCAGAATGGGGAGGAGTCGCGATGCCCCCCCCGCAAAATTTTACTCTTGCGACTCTTGCGTCCGCATGAAAAGATAGACGAGCGTCATAATCGCTTGGAGCGTTGCCGCGACGTACGTCATTGCGGCTGCCGTGAGAACAGTGCGTACGGAACTGAGCGCGGCGTCGGAGAAAACGCCCATGTTCGCGAGTTCGTATTTCGCACGCGAGCTGGCGTTGAATTCCACCGGCAAATTCACTAATTGGAAAAAAACGACGGCAGAGAAAAGGATGATTCCCACCCATGCGAGGGTCGCACTCCCGAAAATCATTCCGAGGATGAACATCCAAATGCCGATGGAGCTTCCCAAGCCCGCAGCGGGCACGGCAATGTTGCGCACGACGAGCGGCGCGTACTGCTGCGCGTGTTGAAGAGCGTGTCCCGCTTCGTGAGCCGCAACGCCGACTGCCGACGCGTTGCGACCATGATAAACGGCTGAGCTAAGCCGCAACACACGCTCAGACGGATCGTAATGATCCGCAAGCGCTTCTCCGGGAATTTCCTCAATCCGAACGTTGTTCAAACCTTCTTGATCGAGAATTCTCCGCGCCACCTCGAATCCTGAGAGGGACGTGCGTTGATTTTGCCCCGCACGAAATGCTCCACTCACCCAAAATTGCGCGAGAAGTCCCAAAATAAAAAATGGACCGATAAGTATGAAATATAAAGGGTCAAAAATCATTTACTCATTATCCTCCTGCAATACAGTATAATACTTTTGGTTAGGGTGCCGGTTTTGTCCACTGTTGGAGCCGCGCACAATGGCTCCCGAAACTTCACGGAAGTTGGCTTCGAAAGCTCGATACGTAGGAGAACAACCTCACACGTCTGATCCAATCGCGAGGCGATTCGCCACATGCTCCAGACGTCTACATTATATCATCGCGAAACACAAAAAGCAAGGGAGGGGCAGTACCGCATTGAAGAGAATTGCTACCACTTCGCGTTGGGACTTCCCCCTTGAGTCCGCCATTGAGTCTGCGCACCACATATCCCGAAACTTCATGAAAACTCAAGCTCCTTGGAGCACACCAGCATACAAGTGGCTTTCCATTTTTTTCCCTAAAGTTGCTGAAGTGGAACAATTTTGGAGAGGACGAGGCACACGAGAAACGCGGCACACCCCAATAATCCGACGCCAACCGACCAGGTCTTGAGCGCATCGGTCTCTTTGATTCCACTCATCTGCGAGAAAATGCAAAATCCGCTGTCGTTCATCCAACTCGTGACGCACGCGCCCGCGCCAATCGCAACGGCAAGATAGGCAAGGTTGAAGCCCAATTGCTCGGACGAAAGCGCGAGCGAGCTAAAAATCGCGGAGACCGTGATAAGTGCCGTGGTGCTGGAGCCTTGCGCCGTTTTTATCATTGCAGCTGCGGCAAAAGCCATGAAAAGGACGCCGATTCCGGTGGATCCGTCCACGGTTGCGAGCGACTCGATTCGTTCTCCAACGCCACTCGTTCGAAGCATCGAGCCGAACGCGCCGCCTGCCGAGGTGATGAGGATAATCATCCCCGCCATCGTGAGTGCGCGTGCAATCTCTTTTTCCACACCGCGAAGCGACATTCGGCACGAGAAAATCATGATCAACACCGAAACGAGAGCGGAGAGCGTGAGCGCACACTGCGCGTCGCCCAAAAGAAACAGCGTTTTTAGGAGACCTTCTCTCAAAATCGGCGTCTCCCGACCCGCGCTCAGTGCGTTGAGAACAGAGGCGTTCAAAATGAGCACAACCGGGAGCAAAATCGGAAGAATCGACAACCACAAGCTGGGGAGGGGGCTGGCGTTGGTCTTTTGTGTCTCCTCTTGAGGGCGAAGTTCCGCGCGAATCGCCTCGTCTTCTATCGCGGGATTGGGCATATACGCATTCACTCCATACGCGATAAGGAGTGCGAAAGGGAGCGTGCACACCCCGACCAAAAGGCTCACGATCAGCATGGTACCGAGAGGGATATTCAAATTTGTCGCGACAAGGAGCGGTCCCGGCGTGGGAGGAATGAGCGTGTGGGAAAGCGTGGCACCAAAGCCAATCGCGAGAAGGTAGAGGACGTAATTCTTCTGCGTGAGTCGATAAATTCCGCGCGCAAGTGGGAGTAGGAGGTAAAACGTCGTGTCGTAAAAAACGGGGATGGAGAGGAGAAATCCGCCGCTCATCAGCGCGTGGGGGAAGCGTTTGGGGCCAAAGAGCGTCGCGACGGTGCGAACGATTCGGTCTGCCGCGCCGCTTTTCGTCATGCACTCACCAATGATGGCTCCCATGGCAATGAGAAGAGCGATTTTGCCCGCCGTCTCGCCAAATGCCGCCGTGGCGCGCGTCAATTTCGGCACCCACTCTCCCTCTTGACCCACGACGTCCGGCGAGAGGAAACTCACCAGAACCGCAGCACTCATCAGCGCCAAAAATGGATTCAGACGCAAAAAAGATATCATCCCAATGACGACGACCAACGAAATCGCAAGTATCAATAATGGATCCATAAATTAACTCTCTTCTCCAACTTATCCAAAAAACTCCGTGCAAAAAAGTTGCAAAACAGCGCAATCGTGCCAGCGTGGCGTCATTTCGCGTTGGAATCTCAACCTCGCGCTGCGCTCAACTCCTTCAACAAAAAGAACGATCCAACGACCAACAACGCTTCGTCCTCTTTTAATTCCGACCTCAAACGCTCAAATGCCGCGCGTGCGGAAGGCTCAATCCTCCCACATTCTCCTGACCAAAATTGCGCAAGCATCTTTGGCGAAGCCGATCGCGCAGGGTGTTCGTATTGTGTGAAAAAAACCTCGCACCCTTCAAGCAAGCGGAGCATCTTGCGCCAGTTTTTGTCCTCCGAGACCGCAAAAAGCACCCTCAATCGATGGTTGGAATACGTCTCCCTCACCCACTCTAAGGCGAGCGCGAGGGACTCAGGAGTGTGTGCTGCGTCCAAAATAATGGGGGGACACGCCTGCGCGACCTCCAACCTGCCGGGGAGTCGCGTGTTTCGAAGCGCCCAAGCGACGGAATCCTCCGCAATCTCCACACCCCCACGCGCCAAAAGCTCCGCAGCGGCACGAACCAACGCCGCGTTGCGAAGCTGCCCGCGCCCATGCATCGCCACGTCGCTTGCCTCGACGCCTTTTGCCTCGGGGAAATCCGTGTCGAGATGAAACAAACGGGCACGCACCCCCGCCGCGATTTGCTCAAACGTCTCGATCGCCTCAGAATCCTCTGCACCCGAGAGCGCGTCGACGCCGGGCTTGATTATTCCCCCCTTTTGAAACGCAATCTCGCGAATCGTCTCGCCAAGTTGGTGCGTATGGTCGCGCGCCACGTTCGTAATAATCGCAAGGCTCGGCTCGCAAATATTCGTCGCGTCGAATCTCCCACCCAGCCCGGTCTCAACCACGGCAAAATCAACATTCCTCCGCGCGAAATACAAAAACGCCGCCACGACGAGCATTTCGAACGCCGAGACGCGCCCGAGCGAGGCGTGCCGCTCATCCATCTCGCGCACGAAAGGGGCGAGTTCGTCAAAAACCGCCTCCATCTCACTCGAAGCGATCGGCATCGCGTCGATTTGGATTCTCTCATTCAGACCCAAAATGTCCGGTGAGGTGAAAAGTCCGACGCGCCACCCTGCGTGCGTCAAAGCGTTCGCGAGCATGGCGGCGACGCTCCCTTTTCCCTTCGTCCCGGCAATATGAATCGTTCGAAAAGAGCGTTCCGGAGCGCCAACGCTTTCGTGCAGATGCGCGACACGCTCCAGTCCAAACTCAGAAATACCATACGAGAAACCATGGATCCACTCCAAGTTGGTTCTCGATTGATAGAAATCGTAAGCCACGAAGAATTACCCCAGCTGGCAATATTCCGTGAGAACTCCCAACTCGTCCGTGAAAAACGCGATTCTCACGCCCGGGCAGACGTCCATGGGTCCCCAGCAGCACTCGACACCCTCGAGTTTGGCGTCGATCTCATCGACAATATACGCGATGTGTCCCGTTTTCGCAACGAGAGTGTCCTTCATCGGAGAATCCGGCTCAAAATAGAGCCACTCGATCAAATTCGGGTCGTCGTCGGGATTCGTCGCCCAGACACCAATCGCTTCGAGGAAATTCATTCCCTCTTTTTTTTCCTTGAGTACCGCGCCGAAATGTGCAAACTTTTTCATAAACACTCTCCTGTTCTTTTTTGTAAAGTACAAATCAAACGTTCAAAAACAACAACCCGTCTATTATGCGCGATTCGATGAAAAAAAACAAGGAGGAGTTCCGGAATTTTTTGCAGATCGAAAAAACCCTCAATCCCTGAGTGAAACAAAAAGCAGCATATGATTAGTGACGCCGCCAAAGTGCGTGGAACACGCTCCCGCCTTTCGGAACAACTCCGCCAACTGCGCCTGCGTGAAAAGGTGTATGTGCTCCGGATTGTCGTCCGGCTTGGAGGGAACCGACACAATGATATATTTGCGAGCAAGGCGCATTGCATTTCGCACTGCCGACTCGACATCGGGAATATGCTCTAAAACCTCCAAAAGCGTGATGGCATCAAACGATTTATCCGGCAAATCGAGTTGGCAAATATCGCCAACCATTCCCTCAAGACGATCGAGACCCCCAAGACGAACCAAGTCGCACAGTTGCACCCGCTGCGGCAGAATATCCAGCGACGTCACACTCACACCGGGGAAGAGATTCAGGAACGGCCAGAGAAAAACGCCCCGTCCCGATCCAACGTCTAAAAGGCTCTTAATCTCTACGCCCTGCAAAAACCCTAACACACTCCGGACTCTCGGCAAAGTATCGTGCGAATTTTTGAAACGGTAGAGCTTCAACCCCGCCTCTTTCCCTCGGCGGAGAATCTCCTCAAACTGATCCTCTTCGAGCAACTCCAAGTGTTCGTTCACGAGCATATCTGGAAGCGAAATCTCGATCGTTCCGCCCTCCGTCGCGCCCAAGTCGATTTTTCCTCCATTTTGCGCCGCACGAATAGCCGCCCCACGCACATACGCCGCCGCAAGCTCAATGTACCACGATGAAAATAGTGTATCGCTCATTTGTATCTCGTTCTCCCTTATACTCGTTAAAATTCCCGTTTGACACAACGCTTTGCGAGTCGAGGTGCGCAGCTCCAACAGCGGACGGAAGCAAAAATTTCAACGAGAAATCTCGTAACCATCCTCTTCACCCCCTAACTATCCCGACCCATCAATAGATTTTACCAATTCATTACGAAAGAACAAGGGAGGGAGTCCTTTTTCGCTCCAAATACACCATCTCTCGACTCGCGGGAGAACTTTTTTCCCTTTTTGCCAAAAATTTTGCGTTATTTCCCCTTTAACGCTTGACATTTGGGGGGGAGAATGCTAAAATGATCATCAGTGAGCGTTCGCGCTGCGGCTCGACGTGATGATTATAACGCTCATGCCGAATATGAGAGAAACAAGAAAAATAATCAGTACCTGTTGCGAAAAGACCGATGAGGACGAGTAGAGTTATTTTGTACCCGACTTGGTGGGGTATTAATTCATCGAAAAACCCTTTCGGAGTTGAAATATTCCGTAAAACCGTTGCTTTCTCTGGAGAGTAAACCATGACAAAACGTATGATAATAGCAGTTCTCGTCGCCATACTGGCGGGCGCGTTCGAATTAGGCAACGCGCAGAGTATTTTGACCACGCAGGCACCCCTTGGTCAGGATGTCCCGCAAATGCAGGTTTATTCGGCTGATGATGCCGATTATTTCGTCCTGTCCCTTCCGCCCGCGCCAGAAGAAATGGCAGAGAAAGCGGATATCGTGATCGTTTGCGACACCTCTGCCGCTATGCAAGGCACCTATCGCGACGCGATGATGGTCGCACTTGATCTGGTCGTTGGATCGTTGGGAGCTCAAGATCGCGTGCAAATTGTGGCAAGCGACTTGTATGCCGACCCGCTCACAAGTGGTTTTGCCGCTCCGGGGTCGCTCGATATCGACAACGCGAAGGCAAAATTAGCCGCGCGTCCGCCGCTCGGTTCCTCGGACATCGCAACCACGCTCAACACCGCGCTTGGAATGTTCCCTGCCGCCTCGACCGCCTCGGGTACGCAGCGTGAAATCGTCTACATCGGACAAGGAACAAGCCGCGCCAATCTCCTCAAACCAAGCGATTTTGCCGCACTGGCGGATTCCCTTGCGGCTGAGCAAATCGCGGTTCATTCCGTCGCCATTGGTCCGAATGTGGATATCGTTCTCCTCAAGACGTTGGCGGCAAAAACCGGCGGCGTGATGATGGACACAGACAGTCCTGAATTCTCCCAAATGTCCAACGTGCTGCATCGAAAAGTCCGTTGGACGAAGGGCGAGCCTCAGCACACCTACGAGGCTGTTTATCCCGCTCAGACTCCCCCGCTCCGTTCCGATCGCGAGACCCTCGTCGTCGGAAAAAAGGCAAAAGGGGCGGCTGCCGGTACTTTCACGGTCGTGTTTGACGATGGATCCACACTACCATACTCGTTCGCCGAGCAGGCAATTTCCCTGCCAAGTATCAAAGATATGGTCGACCACGTCGAAAAAAGCAAAGGTTGGCTCCCCCTCGAAACGTGGGCGGACGTTGATAACGTAATGCGAAACGTTCAAGGGCACGTCGATTCTCTCCTTGCTCTTGCGGAAGAGGTCGCAAACAGCCAGGCAGAAGACAAATACGACCAAGCGGAAGCGCTGATTCGCGAAGCTATCCGAAAGGACCCGAGGAACGAAAGGGCGCAGCACCAACTCGAGGTTGTCCAGGGACTGCGTGACGCGCAACGCGGAATCGCGGAAAACTTGTCTGGAGCGGATGCTGGCATCGCGCTTGGGGCGTTCGACGAGGCGGAGGATGTGGCAACTCAAAGTATGCGCGTCCAGGTGCAAAACACCATCAACGAAGCGCGTCAAATGATGGGCACTCAGCCCGAGGAAGCCGTGAATATCCTTCAAATCGAGCTTGAAGCACTCCGCGAGGCAGGTTTGAGAGCCGAGGTGCAGGACACCCTCACGAAACAGCTCCAAGCCGCTATCCGTGAGGCAAAATCGCGTCAGGAGTCCAACGCTATTCGCGACCAGGAAGAACGAACGCGGTTGGCAGAAATGCGCGAGCGCCAGATCGCTTTGGACGAAGCGAAGACGGAACGCCAAAAAATCCAGCAGATGATGCGTCGTTTCGACTCGCTCATGGCGGAAGGACGCTATCGTGACGCAGAAGAGGACGTTGCGGTTCAGGTTCTTGAGTTGGATCCAGAGAATACGCCCGCCGTCGCCGGTATGATCACGGCAAGACACAAGGGATACGAGCAACGTATCTCGGAGACAAACACCCTCCGCAACAAGGGTTTTGTCGATGCGCTCCAGCAGGCGGAGATTGGGCACGTTCCGTTCCCGGACGAGCCGCCGGTGGTTTATCCCGACTCCGAAGTGTGGAAGCGTCTCACGGAAAAACGCGTTGAGAAGTATGCATCTATGGACCTTGCCCAGCGTGGTCAGGCGGAAAAACAGATCATGGAGGCTCTCAAGGAAGCTACCCAGATCAACGAGCAAGACCAACCTCTGTCCGAAGTGATAGAACGCCTCAAGCAACGACACAATATCGAAATTCAGCTCGACCGAGCCGCCTTGGATGAAGAGGGTTTGGATCCCGAGTTGGAAATTTCGATGAACGTGCGTGGTATCTCGCTTGGCGCGGCACTCCGCTTGATGCTCACGAGCCAAGATATGATGTACGTGATTGAAGACGAAGTCCTCAAAATCACGACACAAACCAAAGCGAGCGAAAGCCAGTCGACCCGCGTCTATCCGGTCGCCGACCTTGTCATTCCGATTGAGAACCTCCCTCCGATGAACGGTGGTATGGGCGGCGGAATGCTCGGAAACAACAACTCTGGCGGCGGCATGGGCGGCGGAATGATGGGCGGCATGGGAATGGGTATGGGATTCCAAAACCGACCTGCCGAGAATTTGATCCGCGCGCGTGCCATCAACGAAGCTGTCGGTGGAGATCTCTTTAACGTACCGGACGACGTGAAAGCGACGCCCAAAAAAGAGTCCAAAGCCTCAAAGCCCGTCAAAAAAGTGTCGAAAGCCTCCCCACAAAAGTGGAGCGCCTATTTTAAGTCCCTCCAAGATGCCTCTCCCGAGAAGGTTGCCGAGAGCCAAGTCAAAGTGCGTGATTTGGTGCGCAAGCTGCGCGAGGAGAAGCGATTTAGCGATATGATCGTCGTCATTGAAGCGGCTTTGCTCAACAATCAGGCACAGCCGTGGATGTACGAAGCCCTCGCGATTGCCATGACGATGGACAACCGACCGGCGCAGGATGTCGAGCGCGCAATCACTTCGGCGCTCGAATTTTGCGAAAATCCCAACCAGATGCTTCTCATTGGTTCTTACCTTGAGAACCTTGGTTTTGCGGATCGTGCCTTCAAAATTTATCGTCAGCTGGCGAACATGTTCCCGAACGACCCGGAGCCTTTCGTTTTCGCGCTGAATCTCGCACGTCGCGCGCATATCGACGACGTCGAGGCGCTCAAGTGGTCGACCGTGGGACTTTTGCGTCTCGAGGTGGGCGAGGAGCGACAATCGGATTGGCAAAACGCGCTCGCCTCCGCCAAGGCGCTTGTTGAGCGTCTCCGCAAGTCGGGCGAAGCGGCGCAAGCCGACGAGTTCGCGAAGGAGATGGAGCTTGCTCTCCGACGCGATTGTCGAATCATCGTGTCGTGGACGGGAGAAGCGGACGTCGATTTGTACGTTGAGGAGCCGAACGGATCGATCTGCTCGCTCCAGAATCAGCGCAGCGCGGGCGGCGGTTTCATCGCGAAGGATGGTTTCACGAAAGAGACCTCCCGCGACGCCTCTTCTCGTGCGAGCGAAACGTACGTTTGTTCCCAAGGTTTTTCTGGGGCGTATCGCATCATCGCGAAGCGCGTCTGGGGCGAAGTCACGGGGAACAAAGTGATTGTCGAAGTCGTGATCCATTATGGTTCCGACGCAGAGAAGCGGATGAAGTATGCCGTGCCGCTTGAGAAGGATCTGGCGGGTGTGGAGTTCGCGTTGGACGACGGACGTCGAACGGAGTCGCTCGAGGAGCAGCGCCTTGTGCGCGTGGTGCGTGAGGCGAAGGATACGCAAGTTGCGCAAAAACTCCTCGCCAACATCGACAACAAAGCGATGGCGAGCTACAGCCTTTCCGATTCGTCCAATTATTACCCCTATCTTCGCGACAGTGCGGTTGGGTATATGCCCGTGATTTGGACGTTGCAGCCTGGTGCCGTTTTGGGCGCGACGGGTGTCGTCTCGGCAGACCGACGTTATGTGCGAATTTCGGCGGCACCCTCCTTCTCCTCCATTGGAAAAGTGACGGTGTTTAACTTCACGACGGGTGACGCGTATGATTATGATTCCGACAGCGGAACGGACTCCAGCAACAATTTGAATTAGTAATTTTTGAACGCGACGCATCGCGGCACAAAAATGTCTAAGGGGGCGGAGTCAAAAATCCGTCCCTTTTTTTGGTTTATGAAAATTCTTGGGATAACAACAGCAGGATAGCGAAAATATGATGAAATTAGGAATTCTAAGCGACACGCATGGCAACGTCGACAACGTAGCGAAAGCGATGGATATCTTCAAAGAGCATGGCGTCCAAGAAATTATCCACTGCGGAGACGTCGGTTTGGGCGTCATTCCTCTCCTCGCGGAACTCCCTTGCCATTTTGTCTCGGGAAATTGCGACGGACGATCCTTGGAGTCCGAAATTGCGCGACACGAACAAACCTTTCATGGGCTGCTTGGTCAGCTCGAGCGGGACGGAACGCGAATTGGTTTTTTGCACGGCGACGATTATTTCGTTTTTGAGGAGTTGATCGAATTCCCTCGTTTCGACTTAATTTGCTATGGGCATACTCACGTTTTTGAGTGGCGCATAGCGAAGGGCGTGAAATTATTGAATCCCGGCGCGTTGGCGCGAACGCCCTCTCCATCGGTCGCGATTTTGGACGTGCCGGACTTGAAAGTCAAAATGTGCCCCATTCGGCATTAGGTTTTCGCGAGATTTTCTTCTCTTTTTCGTCAAATTTCGCTCAGGGCGTATTGTCGATTCGGAAGTTTGATGTATAATAGGGAAGGTAGTGCGATATTTTTGGAGCAAGAAGGAGTTTTTCATGAAATTGCGCGTGATGATGTGTTTTGTCCTTGTGTTGGGGACGGGGCTGTGTGGTACCTTGCGGGCGGACGAGGAGAAAAATCCGTGGACGCCGCTCTTCAATGGGAAGGATCTCGACGGCTGGAAGGTACCCAACTTCGGTGGAGAAGGGGACGTCGTCGTCGAGAATGGCGAACTCGTTATTAATATGGGCGTCATGATTTCCGGAATCGTCTACGAGAAGGAGTTCCCCTACAAGTCCAACTATGAAATTGAAATTGTCGCGAAACGCACGATGGGGTTTGATTTCATCGCCGCGCTCACCTTTCCCATTGGCGACGAGCACGCGACTTTCATTAATGGCGGCTGGGGCGGAAGCGTCTTTGGTATTTCGTGCGTCAACGATCTCGACGCCTCCGAGAACGACACAATGATTCTCATCACGACCAAAAACGACTTGTGGTACAACTTCAAAGTCCGCGTCTTGGACGAAAAGGTGGAGTGCTATCTCGATGGCAAGAAAATCATCGAGCAAAAGAGAGAAGACGCCGTCTTTCGCACGCGGTTCGAGGTCGAGTACTCCGAGCCGTTGGGAATCACGAACTACTGCTCGGAAACGAGAATCAAGAGCATCCGGTATCGTTTGATTCAATAACGACGCTGCGTCACAAAAAGTAGAAAATTTTTGAGAGAAAGGATTCGACATGGAGCGACCCTGTCTGCGCAACTTGGTTTTGTCGCCGTATTCCTCGACCCTCCCGGGCGACGAGCAGGAAGAGGAGGGGAACGACAAGACCCCTGCGAGTTTCTTGTTGGAGGATCCGGAGGGGTTTGCGCCGCCGTTGGTTTTGCCCGTGCCGCTTGCTGTGTTGGTCTCGTTGATGGATGGGAATCGCACGTTGGAGGAGATTCAGCAAGAATTTTTGCACACAACGGGCGAAAAGGTTGCCATGCACGATTTGGAGGAGATTGTCGCTCATTTCGACAAGCTGCACATGCTCGACAGTCCCGACTTCTCCGCGTTTCTCAAGAACGAAATCGACACCTTTCAAGCGTTGCTGACACGCCCAGCGGCAATGGCTGGTGGCGCTTATGAGAAAGACCCGCAGGGACTCCAACGGCAGATTGAGCGATCGCTCGAAATCCCGCTTGCGCTCATGCGTTCCGAGAATCAATCCGAAAATCAAACGAAAGAGAAAAATTTCCCCCGAAATGCGCGCGCGTTTGTCGCTCCCCATGTCGATTTGGAGCGCGGGGCAGCGTCCTATGGTTGGATATACAACGCGCTTGCGCAGTGCGACGCGGAAGTCTTCCTCATTTTTGGCGTGTCGCACAATCCCATGCGCCAAAAATTTGCGTTCACGACAAAGGGATTCGACACGCCGATTGGTCTCCTCCCGACGGACGTCGATTTTATTCGTCGGACGGCAGCGCTCTTCCACGAAAAGTACGACGCCAGCCAAGACGCGCTCCAAGGTGAGAAGGAGCCGGTCGATTTGTTTGCGGACGAATTTGTCCATCGCGACGAGCACTCCATTGAGTTTCAAACCATTTTTCTCCGCCATTGTGCCAACCAAACGGGGCGCGAGATTCGGATCGTTCCCATTTTGGTGAATTCGTTTGCGCCATTTTTGGCAAGTGGTGCGGTGGAATCTCCCATGGACGATGCGGTGGTGCGTCTCTTTTTGGAGAGCGTGACGCAGGCGATTGACGAGTCGGACGCACGATTTGGAGTCATTGCCTCGGCTGATTTCTCGCACACCGGACCGATGTATGGTCTCCCCAAACCCATCGACCTGGCGGCGCAAGACGTTTTGAGAACGGAGGATGCCGCGTTGATCGACTCCATCGCGAAAGTCGATCCGGAGGGTTTTTGGGCGCAGATCGCTCAATCCAACAACAAGAACAACGTTTGTGGCGTTGCGCCAATTTATTGCACGTTAAAAATTGCGCAACACCTCGCGTGTCGGACGGGTTCCTTATTGTCCTACGAGCAAGCGGTGGACGACGAGACGCGCAGCTGCGTTTCTTTTGCCGCTTTGGCTCTCGCCCCAGGCGCGGTTGCGGCGGGCACGGGCGCGGCGGGCACGTGACTTGTGGAACCTATTGACTCTTATAAATAAAAGGTGAAACGAATATGGCGAAGGATTATTACGAAATTTTAGGCGTCAGTCGAACGGCAACGAAGCAGGAGATTGGCAAGGCGTATCGTGCGCTTGCGAAAAAATACCATCCCGACCTGCACCCGGACGACAAGGAGGCGTCGCAAAAGTTTCAAGAGGTTCAACAAGCATTCGACGTCTTGAACAACGACGAAAAACGAAAACAATATGACCAATTTGGTCCCGATTTCGAGAATATGGGCGCGGGCTTCAACCCTGGCGGTTTCCGTCCCGGCGGGGGGCGAAAGACCCGACGCACGTGGTCTTCTCCGGGTGGAGGCGGCGGGGCGCAATGGGAGTTTGACGTCGAAAATTTGGGCGACATCTTCCAAAGTTTCCAAGGTGGTTTTGGCGGCGGCGGATTCAACGGCGGCTTTGGCGGAGGAAATCCAACGGGCGCGCAGGGCGGAGCTCGACGCAGGCGCGCGAGCGTCAAAGGGAACGATTTGCAATACCCCATCACGATTTTGTTCCAAGAGTCGATCCTCGGCACAGAGCGAGACGTCCGGATTCAAAGCTCCTCGGGCGACGTCAAAACGATCGTCGCGAAAATTCCGCCGGGGATTGAAGACGGCAAAAAACTCCGCCTCCGTGGTCTGGGCGAGTCCTCCACGTCGGGAGGTCCCGCAGGGGACTTGGTACTGGAGATTCATGTGGAGCCGCACCCTGTTTTTTCGCGTCAGGGGGACGATTTAATAATGCGCCTCCCCGTCACGATTGCCGAGGCAGCGTTGGGGGCGAAGGTGCCGATTCCCACCCCGAAGGGTGAGGGGGTGCTCAACATCCCGCCGGGCACTTCGAGTGGGAAGAAACTCCGCATTCGAGGCGCGGGCGTCCCTGGGAAAAATGCGTCGGGAGATTTGCTCGTTGAAATCCTTATCAACGTCCCAAAATCAATCGACGAAAATCAGGCGCAAGTGTTACGCGAGTTGGACAAAAACTACTTTGGAGATTTGCGCTCAGGGATTTCGTGGTGAAAGAAAGTTTTTCGATCAAAAATTCGAGCGAATTCGCGGCGGTGTTTGAGAATCGTTGCTCTGCAAGCGACGGGTTGATCATCCTTTTTGCGAAAAAAACGGACCGACCCACCGCGCGCTTGGGCTTGTCGATCTCGCGCAAATTTGGTTGTGCGGCACGCCGTGTGCGGTGGAAGAGGTTGGTGCGCGAAGCGTTTCGGCAAGCACGTCCCGCTCTCGGGTCGGGTGTTGATTTGGTTGTCGTCCCCGGCAAACACCGTCGCGCCAATCGATTGGAAGATTTCCAAAAATCCTTCCAAAAGTTGATCCCGGTCGTTGCAAAAAAATTAAAACGTGATATAATTACCCAGATTGTCGAATAGGAGATATCGTGCCCCTGTTGCGTTGGATATGGCGATTGCCTGCGGAGTTGGCGATTTTTTGCGTTCGGATTTATCAATGGACGCTCAGTCCGATTATTGGACGCCAATGTCGATTTCATCCGACTTGCAGCAACTACTACATTTTAGCGGTTCGGAAGTACGGATTTTGCCTCGGAACGCTCAAAGGGGCTTGGAGAATCCTGCGCTGCAATCCTTTTTGCGAGGGTGGCGAGGATTTTCCTTGATTCCATTTTTTTGAAAGAAGGGTATTATGCCTACATATAGTTACAAATGCGATTCATGTGGTTCCGAATTTGAGAAGATTGAATCCTTTCATTCTCCGACGCAGACGACTTGCCAAAAGTGTGGCAAGGAGGCTCATCGAGTCATTCGTCCCTGCTGTGGAATCATTTTTAAAGGCTCCGGTTTCTACGAGACGGACTACAAAAACAAGTCGAGCAACTCCGAGACAAAATCCTAATCCACGGCACGTCGAGCGAAATTCCCCTCAATAATCTGCCGTTTTACGATAAGCCGTAACGATGTAGCGAATTTTGACGCCGCTTCTCGCAGACTTTTGAGGGGAAGAGGATGCTCTCCGTTTCTCACTCACGTTTAAAAGGCTTTCGAACGCTTCGCGCGCACCATTTTGTCCTCCCCTCGGGAGGCATCGGCTTAAGCGCCACGCCGCGTGCGCGAATCTCTCGATCTATCGCAAGAATCTCCTCCAACGTCGGACTCGGAAGGAATGCGTGCTCTTCGACGGTTTTTCGAACAAAAGGTACGATTTGATCGAATCGAATTCTCCCCTCGACAAACGCTTGGACGGCAACTTCATTCGCGGCATTGAGCGCCACGCCAGCGGAGCCGCCACGCCATGCGACCTCAAAACCAAGGCGGAGTGCGTCGAACCGTGGAGAATCGTCTGGCGGAAGAAACTCAAGCGCCCACGCCTGCCGCCAATCGCTTCTCCGTGTGGGACCGCCTCCCAAACGCTCCGGATACGTGAGCGCATACTGGATCGGAAGACGCATGTCGGGAGGACTCCATTGCGCCAAAACGGCACCGTCGCGAAACTCTACCATCGAATGGACGACCGATTGTGGATGAATCATCACGACCAATTCCCCCTCGGCAAGATCGAAAAGCCACCGCGCCTCAATGATTTCGAGCGCTTTGTTCATGAGCGTCGCGGAGTCGATCGTGATTTTCGCGCCCATATTCCAAGTGGGGTGCTTTAGCGCGTCTTGAAGCGAGACGTTTTTCAAATCTTCATCCCGCCAACGAAGAAAGGGACCGCCGCTTGCCGTGAGAATAACGCGCTCCAACTCCGTTCTTTTGCCGGCTTGAAGCGCTTGAAAAATCGCGGAGTGCTCGCTATCCACGGGGACAATTTCCGCCTGATTTTGTTTCGCGGTCTCTTTCACCAAGGCGCCTGCCGCGACGAGGGATTCTTTGTTCGCGAGGGCGAGACGCTTCCCATTTCGCACGGTCGTAAGAGCGCACTCCAAACCCGCCACGCCAACAATGGCGGAGACGACAATGTCGATCGACTCATGCGACGCGACGCGATTGAATCCCTCGCGCCCCACGCAAATCTCGCACGAAGACGGAATCTCCCGCTGAATCAGCCTTGCCGACTGGTCGTCCGAAACGATCACCCACTTGGGGCGGTATTTTTCCGCCTGTGCCTTGAGAAGGTGGAGGTTTCTATGCCCCGAAATGGCGTCGACGCGGAACAACTCCGGGTACGCCTCCACAACATCAAACGTGCTGCGACCAATGCTACCAGTGGAGCCGAAAAGAGCGATTCGTTTCATTTTTTGACAAGCCTTTCGTAAAAGATGCGTGATTGTCCAACGCAAAAACGCCAAAATCAGTAGCCGACCTGGTTATCGCTCCACACGAGGTTGGGATTGCTTCGCGCGTAGTCGAGCGAGATTCCGATCCAGCCGTCCTGCAACGCGCACTGGTTGATCTCCAACATGGAAAAACGCGGATCTTGTAGGAAACTCTGCGGGAGGAGCGCAGCGGCGCGGTCTTTGGGGAATATCTTGCTAAAAACGCCCCGGAGCGCAATTTGCTGTCCCAACGGCATGCGCCCTAAAAGATGAATGACGCCGTTGCGGTACGCGACCACCTGCATTCTGGAAGTTTCGAGACGATAAGGAACTCGGATTTGGAAATTTTCCCACGATCGGTTCCCTATTTGAAGCTCCTGAAGAGAAATAGTGAGCACCATTTCCCCCTCCGCGATACTCACAACAAATGCGTCCTCTTTCGCGAAAACGAGACGAATATTCTCCTTGCGCGTCTCTTCATCAAGCGGCGGGAGTTGTCGTTGAGGAAAGCACATCTGCACATGATCGTGCAACGACTCGGGAGAAAATGCGCGTCCCTCCAACTTCAATTGTTGAAAGAAATTATTGATGGCGGACTCGTGAATTTGAAAATTCAGAAGCGATCTCTGCGGCGGCGCTGGTCTCGGCGTGAAGCCTCCCGGCTGGCGGTCGCCACCCAAACGCCAACGAATCGCTGCGATTTGCTCCGTCGTCTGCGCGTCGATCGGCATCAAATCCAATTCCAAGCGCGAGAGTGTGGCGAACGCTCCATCCTGCAACTTTGTCGCAAACGGCACAAGTTGAGTGTCCACCGCAGCGTCGAGCCTTTGGCACACTTCTTGACGAATCCTCCCTTGCGTAATCATCCGCGCCTCCTCTTGTTTCGACTCCGCCTTCGTCCTCGCGACACCATTTGCAACGAAACCAAGGAGAGGAATGATGTCCAACGACGTTTGCAAGTCGCGCATCTGTACCTGATTCTCAACCCTCGCGACGGCAGGCTGCGCCTCAAGCCGCCTCCCATCGAAATCGACTTCCTTGAATGCCGTGAAATATGCGGCAGAATCGTTGTAGACGCGAACCATTGAGTCGGCAGTATACGTGCTCGATTCGAAATTTCCCTGCGCGAGGATGCCCATCCGGAATCGCGACGCGTCCGGGATGAGTCGCACTCCGACGGACGTCGTGGTGATTCCTTGTCCATAAATCGGACGATTGAACATATACTCGCTAATCGTTCGTACCTCACGACCAGGCTGCGGGACGACGCGATTCATGAATTCTTGGGAAACCGCCAGCCGAATATTCGCGTTGCGGTAGGAATACTCCAATGCGGCGAGAAATGGCGGCGTTTCGAGTTGGTTGAGACTCAGTTCCAATTTCAATCGACGACACTCCTTGGCGAGAAAAGTACCACTCCAATTATTTTCCCCCGTCTCAAAAAGTTCGAGAGAGCGCATGAGCCAATCCCCCTCGAGGCGCTGCGAGGCGAATTTGACCAACTCGTCGTTCAATTTTAAGAGCGCGTCCTGTTTGAGGAAGTTCTTTTGCGCGGGCGCAAGCGATGGATTGTTCAATCGCTCATAAATTTGCAACGCCAAATCCCTTTGGAGCGCGCTTGGATACGCGGGCAAATTCTCAAGCGCCTTGAAACGCAAATACGTCTCCCACGTTGCGGCATAGGGATGCGCCTCGATTTCGGATTTTGCCCGTGTCCAAACGCTGCGCCACTCAGGGAGCGCGGAAAGTTTGGAGCCCCCCCCGGGCAGCGACATCAATCCGTCGCAATACCTCCAAACAATCACGCGCCTCTGAAGTGTGAAATTTGCGCGTCCTAAAAGGAGAGCGTCTTTCACGCTGCCCAGCGCTCGTTGCGCCTCGTGCGCCTCTTGAATTTTCTTGTCCAAAATCGCGAGGAGCGCTTGCCGACGTTCCGCAATTTGCGCGTTGCGAAAATCCCAATCAACAACGGTCGGAAGCTGCGCCTCCCGCACGAAATTATGCAGAATCCGCCCCTTCCCAAACTTCAGCGGCTCCACATCCTCGCGCTCGGGAGCAGGATAGCACTTCTCAAGCTCGCGCACAACCTGCGCCACCGTATCGCACCACTTGCGGGACCAATCGTCTATTTTTCGCGCAGACTCCATCTGCTCGAGGAGGAGTGTGGGAGCGTGCCAACGCACCAAGTTCCAATTTTGGCGCACACCGTATCCATCGTAGACACCCTGCCCCTGCGCGACTCGCTCTCCCTTGACTAGTGGAGACGAAAAAACAGGCAAACAACGGCTCATCACGATGCAAAAGAAAAATGCAACGCCAATCGCTCCCGATAGGGAAAGAAGTCTCGCTCTCATAGCGCTTCGCCCTGCCCTCTTCTCGTGAGAGGTGCGGGACAACGGGAATATATTCTCTCGACACGACATGAAAACAACGACGAATCACCTGATGAACCAATTTATTTACCAGCTCCAATCCTACTCGAGCTGACCCAAAACTCCGTGCGGAGCCGCATTATAGTTTCGTTATCGGAAATTTCTCCGGCGAAATAAACGAAATAATCGGCATTTTCGAAAAATTTGTTCCCCTCGGCAACGTAGGAAGGGAGTGCGCGAGGGACTTTTGGACTCCGTGCGAGAGACAGCGACAACCAAAAAAAACGGAACGCTCGGAGGGAACGTTCCGCTTGGTGCCGCAACGTTTTGTGGTTTGGAGGCGTTGCGGGTTGGTGAGCGCGTCTGCTCAACACGAGATCGGCGTTACGATCGACGCTGAGTCTCGCTCGAGTCGTAGTTGCGATCGGTAGCGCGATTGCCATGGAGGTCGTCTTCGAGACGGTCGCGACGGCTATAGTCGTACTCCACCGACTCAAATTCCTCAACTTCGTCCGTGTCCGTGAAGAACGAGAGGAAGCTGTCCCACCAAGAACGTCTCTCCGTGTCGCTTGGCTTGAGAAGTTGTTTCACTTCGCCGCGCAAGTCGGAGGGGAGGTCGTCGATTTCGTGCGCATTGAGGCTCCACGACTCTCCGCCGCGCGAAACATAAATGTCGGTCGGCTTGCCGGTTTCGCGATGAATGCGAATTTCCGTCTGCTCGCCATCCATCATTCGGGAGACGGAGAGGGACATTTGGTTGTACAACTGGGAGCAGCACTCCGAATCGCCGCGCTCGCAGCACTCCGAGTCGTTCCACTTGCTTTCGTTCGAAGAGCAGTTGCTATTTTTCTCACCATGACAATTTTTCTTGTCTGAAAATTTCATTTTAAATCCTTTTTTGGTTAAAGTAAACAAATCATCCAAACAGTTGGAATATTTTAATACTTCGCGTTAAAATTTCTGGTTCCGTCCGCCGTTGGAGCTACACACCACGGCTCGCGAAGCGTCGTAATTTTAAACCACGATTGATATAGTTTTCGCTCCTTAAAAAGTGCGCCGGTTCAAAAGTTCGGCGCACGAAAGGACCGGGTTGAATAGGAATCAATAACGCATATTCCCCAAACGACGTCCAACGGGTTCCGCAGGCGGGACTGGCGTGGGAGCCGGTGCCGGGGCGGGGGTAATGTCCGGGACAATCGTTGGTTCTCCAATTGGAGCGGGGGTCTCAAGCGGAACCTCGCCAGAACCAGGAGCAACGGCGGGCGCAGCGGGAGTGGCTGGAGCCTTCGGCGCGTCCGTTGGGCTGGGGGTCTGCGTCGGTTCCGACTTTAACGTGTTGTTCTCCGCAGCCGCGCCGTTTTTGTCATCTGCGTCATCTGCATCGTCTTTATCGTCTGCATCGTCTTTGTCATCAACGTCGTCGGCGTCGTCTTTCTCGTCATCAGTATCTTCCGCATCTTCCTCGTCTTTGTCGTTTGCATCTTCCTTCTCATCGTCAGCATCGTCTGCATCATCAATCTCGTCTGCATCCTCATCGCTCTCATCTGCGTCGTCTTTATCGTCCGCATCGTCAACATCGTCCACATCATCAACATCATCCGCATCGTCGTCCATCAATTTCTCGACTTCCTTCTCCGCGTCTTTCATCTCTTTTTCGAGGGATTCCTCCGCCTTTTCAACAGCTTCTTCCGCCTCCTGAGCCGCCTTCTTGGCGTTCTCGAACATCACCTCTCGCGTGACGGGCGTGAGCGCGACCGTGTTTTTCTTTCCGCCACACACGATAATCAACTCGACATCCTCACCCTTCGCGAGATTGACGATATCGACCAGGGTTTCTTGATTGTCGAGCGAGAAATTTCGCTTAACGAGATTCCCCTCATGAGGCACCTGGACAGACGCCTCCAAAATCAGATCGCCACGATGAATACCCGCTTTGTCGGCAGGAGAATTAGGCACAACGTATTCCACCCACAGTCCAGAACGCATCGGCAGATCGAAGTGCGTGCGGACGGTCTCCGGAATCGGCGTGACCATCGTTCCCAAGCAATATTCAGGCAGCATTCCGAGCATCAATTTTTCCCAATCGACAGGCGCGCCAGCCGGCATATCTTTGCCAAAATGGCATACGGACGGGCAGAGGCAGTGGAGAACGACGGCAGGACGCCCCTCGATTTCCACAACTTTCAAACCACGCTCCATCATCGGTCCCGTGATTTCGGCGCAAAGACACCCATGGTTTTGAATCGCATGATGATTGAGGTGGTGCATAAAGTGACACATGGACTCATGGAGGCGCTCGACACGTTCCTCAACGTCGTGCTTGCCCAACAAGCCGTGGCGCTCGTGTTTGTGGGCGGTGTCTTTGGACTCCTTGGAGTCTTTCACTTTGGCATCTTCCTCTTTTTTCGCTTTCGCTTTCTTCTCCTCGTCGCTTTCGAAGACGCTCATCACCTTCTCAACGGCGGTCTCGGTTGCCGTGCCGATTTTCTCGCCAGCGGTCTTCAAGACGTCGCCCGTTTTCTCGAGAAGGGTCTCTTCTTTCTCGACAGCCTTCGGCTCGGCTCCGCTCCCTGTCGTTTCGGCTCCATAAAGGGGAAACGCCGCGAAAGAGAAAACGACCAAGCCCGCCGCCGTCATAATCGACGCAATACATTTTTTCATTTTGAATACCTCGCTAAATTCAACCACTTAAAAATTTCACTTCAGCCCTGCGTTTTATAATGCTCGCGTTAGAATTCCCGATTTTGTTCCACCGTGGGAGCTACACACCACGGATCACGAAACTTCGTGAAAAACGGAATTCTATAATACCTCGCGTTGAAATTTCCCGTTCCGTCCGCCGTCGGAACTACGCACCACGGCTCACAAAAACGTTGCGCAGAACGGGAATTTTAAAGCACGATGAGTATAAATCACGATGAGCTTATTTTCGCCTCGGCTTTCGTTTTATTGTAGGGAACGAGAAAAGTTTTTCGACTCCAGAAGAGAAAAGTCTGCCGCACAAACGGAAACGAAAAGGTATTTTTCCCAGAATCGCCACTCGTCCCATCTTTTTTTCTCGGAAAATTTCCAAAAATCCGAAAGATTTGGGCGTCTTTCGGACGATAAAATGTATGGATTATACCGAATAGAACGATTTTTCGCTCAAAACCCAAGTTAAAGATGAGAATGAGGAAGAGATGCACATGGATCCGAAATCAAACGGAAATGAAAGAACATTTTCCCGCGAGCTTGATGAGCTGACTTTTCTCGATTTCGAAGCATTTCGTCGTGAGCATGAGACACATTCGCCAACGACAGCGGGCGCGTCTGACGCCTCGAAGCTATTTCGTGTGGAGAAAGAGGAGCCTGCTGCCGACGAGGTAGTGCGTCATCGTGCGACGGGTCGAGGGTTGAGTGCGGATACTCAAGAAATGCGGCTCCCCACGCCGGGACGGAGGCTTCAATCGCTCATCAATCAAGTCTCGGCGGCGGCGTTATCGTCTTCCGATTTGAATAACGATTTTTCGGACGCTGCGCCTCCCACCTCTCCAAAGGGAAAAGTGGCAGAGGAATGCACACACACGCCCCAACGGGATTCTGCACGGAGACACGCAGAGAAAGTGGGCGCGCTCCTCTCCGAGTTGGAGAGTCTGGACGAGTCGAAAAGCTCCATCAAGCTGGAATTTGAGCAAGGGTTTGAACCAGCAGGATTTGAATCAAGCCAGACGGCGGACCCCATTTGCGATTCTCGTCTGGGTGTCGATCCAAATCTCGAGACGAACTTCGTGACAAACTTCGTGACGGACGAGTCGAGGACGGAGCATTGCGAAATAAACGATTCGATTGCCGCGCCTATTTCGACGTTGGAAGAGGGGCTTCGGAGTGAAAATTTTGCCGACTTTGCCACGGAAGATGCGAGCCATGAGGCGGAGGAACGTTTTGAAGAGACGATCGACGAGTCCCAACAAGTTCCCCGTCTTGACGCCCACTTTAGCGAAACTCTAGTCACCGAGACGCTGGAAACTCCGCCAGAACGCGACTCTGAAGGCACCTCACCAAACGACGCTTCAGGCGACCCACTGAGCAATTCCGAGACGCAGCCCCGCGCGTTTAAGGCGTTTCTCTCCGTGTGTGCGTCGAGTCGACTTTTTTGGGTCGAAACGACGTTTGGCGCGCTGCTTGGCATTCTCGTCGTCGTTGCGATTTGGGATTGGAACCATCCTGTCGAAAATCGCATTCTCGAACTTTGGAGTGCCGCAAGTGGGAGCAATTACCAGGCAGAGAGCGTTCAGAGCGACTGGCTCCGGACGACACTCGTTTATCATGACGTTTCGATGGAGCCGACGCAGAGCAAAAATGCAAGAGAGGCGCAGGCGGAAGAAATTCGCGTGACGCTCCCCGCCACGGCTCGATTCTCGCGCCACCCCATTCCGACGTCCGTCTCGATGAAAGGTGTGTGCCTCGAGCAGCCTGTGTGGGGCGTTGGCGAGAGTGATAACGTTAGAGAGATCGGCGGGACGCGACCTCTTACGCCTCTTTTTTCGCACTCAGCCGAGAAGAAAATCGAAACGCAATTGGACAATTTGGCGTCGTTGGCGTATCTCGAGAGCGTGAAGGGAGAATATTTGCCGCAATACGAGGAGAAATCGAAAAAAATCAAAACGCTCCAAGAAGAGGCGCAAACGATCAAAGTGGCGCTGTATGAGTTGTTGGGCGTCTCGGAAATCACGGAAGAGTCGCTGCGCTCTCCTGCCGCGAAAAACGACAACGTCGTGGGAAAAATCGAGCGTTTGGCGGATATTCGGAAGGAACTCCAAGAAATTCAGCGCGAGTGGATCGTCATGAACACGGAAGTGATGCAAAAATTGCAGAAGATTCAACCCTTCATCGCGACCGACGGCAAGGCGTTCTCGGAGCTTTTGCGCTACACACGCCCGGACGAAAAGAGCGTGTGCGACTTCTTTTGTTCGTGGGAAACGCAGCGGCGCATCGACTCCGTTGCCGAGTGGAGCGGCTCGCTCGCTCGTATGGTGCAAACGGGGCTTCTCGATGGCTGCGCCTCCTTGGACACCACAGGCGAAATCGAAATCTTCGGTCAGACGTTTGGCTTCGAAGCTCGTTGGACTCCCACGCTCGGCGAGAAAAAGGGGTTCTCCGGCTCATTGCGACTCACGTCGGACGAAATCCCGGAAGAACTCATGATGGACTCCTTCGTGACGATCGTTTGTTCCATCGATAAAAATGGCGTCCAACGGCACGTATCGGCACGCATCCCGACTCAAAACGATCTCGGCATTTGGGGCGACCCGTTGCGACTGGCGTTGAGTACGAACGCGCACGACGGCGTGACGACGGTGGATTTGACGTTTGTCGAGACGCCGCGCGGCAAGGCGCAAAGGGAAAATCCCGAGGAAGAGACCTGCGCCCTCGGTGCGTCTGGGACGCTCGTCATGGAGTTCTCTGGTCTCTCTTATGGAGAAATGCTCGGGAACGAATCGTACAAAAGCGTGTTTGAAGGGAAAGCGTCTCTCGTCGCGCCAGAACGAATCGTCGTGTCGGCTCAGGTGGCGGGAGAATGTGCCGCGCCCGAGTTAAAAATCGAGTGCGATTGGACGAAATCTTTCCTCCAATCGTTGGTCGAAACGACGCACGGGATTCATCAGAAGAAGCGCGAGGAGCTGATCGCGTCGATTTATGAGCGCCTCAAGAATGCCGAGACGACATTCAATAGCATTGTGGAACCTTATTATCGCGAAATGATGGCGTGCGTGGAAGATACGCAACTCTTTCGAACGATGCTTCAGACGGCGCGCGACGGCGTAAAGCGCCAAGCGGCAGAGCAAAAGCCCACTGCGAGTGTGGAGATTGCCCAAGTGGAAGACGAAATGGGGATTCCGATGTTCAATCCGGATTTGGGAAAAGTGGATCCCGTTCCGCTTGCCTCCGCGCCGCAGGTGGGGGCGGAGACTTCGATTCCCCCTGCACCCCAGCCGACGTCTCACATGAAGCAAGTGCCCGTGAAAAAGGTGTCGAGCATTCCACTCCCGGCGACCATTCCCACGGAAGGCGCGCCCGCAGCGGCGGTTCCCAAGGCTGCGCCACACGTAGAGATTGCGCCCATGGACGCCTCGGTGTTCGATAATCACACAAGTTCGCAAGGAGGTCTTCCGCCAGTGTCGCCCGCCGCGCCCGCTGCTCCACCCGCCGAATCGGGGAGAGTGTCGATTTCCGAGGAAATTCCAGCACCTGCCGTCGCACCGCCTGTGTTGTATTCGTCAAAAACGTCGAATCCAACCGCCGCCGCACCTGGCGTGTCGCCGAGAGTGCCAAGTGCGACTTCATCGGCAGCAGAGCCAGCTTTAGAGTCGGCTCCGCAGGAAAATCCATTGGTAGAGATTCCCATTTCGAAGCCTCAAAAGAGACAACAGCCGCTCCCCATGATGCGCTCAACGACGAATTATGGTTCCTGAGTCAGCAGACACGCAGCAATAAGGTTTTTGCACTATGTCGTTTTATCAACACACGCTCGCCAATGGTCTTGAGATAATTGGCGAGACGCTGCCGTTGGCGCAGAGTGTTGCGCTTGGTTTTTTCGTCCAGAGTGGTTCTCGTTGGGAAGAGTCGTCGATCTCTGGTGTCTCGCACTTCTTGGAACACATGGTTTTCAAAGGGAGCGAGACGCGATCCGCGCAGGACGTGAATCGCGAATTCGACGCGATCGGCGCCTCCTTCAATGGCTGCACGTCGGAAGAATGTACGGTTTTTTACGCCACGCTCCTCCCGGAGTTTCAAGAGAAGTGTCTCGAAATTTTCGCGGACATTTTGCGTCCTGCGTTGCGAAAAGAGGATTTTGACGCCGAAAAACAGGTCATTCTCGAGGAAATAGAGATGTACGAGGACGCGCCACCGTTTCGTATGGACGAAAAAATTCGGCAAGCGTTTTTTGGCGACCATCCGCTTGGCAATTTAGTTCTTGGCGAGCCGGCGTCCGTTGAGAATCTCTCGCTTGCGCGAATGAAGGAGTATTTTGAAAAACGATACGTTCCGCAAAATATGCTCCTTTGCGTGTGTGGGAAATTCGATTTTGACGAAGTGTGCGCTCAGGCGGAGCGTTTTTGCGGCGGCTGGTCTTCCGACTCGGCGCAAGAAAATACGAGCGCGACAACAATCATCAAAAAAACTCTGCCGCAAGCCCAATTCACCCCCAAGCTCGGTTTTTTCCCCATCCGCAAGCCGCATTCCGCCCAGCAGTATATCCTCCAACTTTCGCGCGCGGACGGCTCCACAGCTCGGAAGCGCCTTGCGGGACGACTCATCGACTCGATTTTGGGCGACAGCTCGAGCAGCAGACTCTATTGGCGCCTCGTCGACTCGGGTCTCGCGGAACAAGCCACTCTCTCGTTCAATGAGTTCTCGGACGCCGCGTATTTTTCCGCAGGGATTTCGTGCGACCCAAGCGTTGCGAAAAGGGTGCTCGAGGAGGCTGAGGAAATTTTTCAAAACGCACAAAAGGGAGAGATTCGCCAAGAAGAGCTAGCGCTCGCGCAAAATCGAGTTGCGACACACTACATCTTGGGGTATGAGCGTGCGTCTGAGCGCATGTTTGACCTCGGGTGGAGTTGGCTTGCGCGGCACGAATACATTTCGATTCAAGAGGAGACGACGATGCTGCGTTCCATCACGCTGGAGGAAATTCATTCCTTTTTGCGCGCAAACCCCATACTTCCGGCGCTCGTTTTCTCTGTTGGTCCCGCGAAAATAGCCTGAGACACTCCCACTTGTGCATTGAATTTTTCGGTTCCGAAGTTTGCATTCCAGATGCTCTGGAGCCGGAACTATATTTTGCGTTTTGAGATTCTTCGGACGGAGGGGAAAAATCCCCCCCACCGCTTGACTCCGCGATTTTCTCAAGGTACAATGAGTATTCTATAATACTTCTCGTTGAAATTTCCGGTGCCGTCCGCCGTTGGAGCTACGCACCACGGCTCGCAAAGCGTCGCGTAAAACGGGAATTTTATACGAGAACGAGTATGGTACTCCGCGTCGAAGTATCAAAAAAGCGTGAAAAAAAATTCGCTTCCCCCAAAATAGAGGAGATAAAACATGAGAAAATTTGTTTTCGTGGGAATGGTTCTGCTGGCGACGGGGCTGGGTGCCTTCTGCCTCGCGGAGGAAAAAGAGAAAAACGTGATTCCAATCGGATCGCAACGACAACTTTTTCTGGACGACCAATGGCTGATTGCGTCGATGGAAAACGTCCAACTCCTGGTGCATCAGCCCGTTCGGAAGGAGTTGAGCGACTGCCGGAATCGTCCTTGGGAAGGTGCTGGATCTAAATTCCATACCATTCTTTACGACCCGGTTGAAAAACTTTATCGTATGTACTACGTCGGGTCGCCCGGAGACCAAATCACTCCGTGGCACCCCAAAAATATGTCTGTCTGCTATTTGGAAAGCAAGGATGGTATCCACTGGCCGTATCGACCGCTACATCTTGTCGAATGGGGCGGCTCCAAAGAAAACAACATCATCGCCACCTACTGCATGAGTTTCACCCCCTTCATCGATGAGAATCCGCGAGCGCTTCCCAAGGAACGATTCAAGGCGGTCTCCAATAGTCTCGATCACCAGATGAAAGTTTGGACTTCCGAGGATGGTATTCGCTGGGTCGCCAAAAACGATGGAAAACCCGTCTTCATCCCCGGCTCTCCAAACGCCCTCGACTCGCAGGACGCCGTCTTCTGGTCGATCAAAGAAAAGAAGTACGTCGTCTATTATCGTGTCCGAGACCCTCGTGGGTTCCGATCGGTCGAACGTGCGGTATCCAACGATTTTCTCAACTGGACGAAGGAAACCCGAATCGAAATCCCTGAAGAGAATGTTCCGCGAACCAATCTTGGTGAATTTTACACGAACCAAATTCAACCCTATTATCGTGCCCCGCAGATTTATATTGGTTTTCCCGCACGATACAACGACCGAGGAAAAACCGAGTCGTTCAAACTTCTGCCCGAGCAGGAGGAGCGCGCAATCCGGATGAAAGTCAATCCCCGATTCGCAACGGTCACTTCCGATTCGATCTACTTCGCTTCCCGCGACGGAATCAACTTCCGCCCCTCCAACGACGTCTTCCTCGCCCCCGGCTTGAGAACGAAATACAACTGGAGTTATGGCGACAATTACATCGGCTACGGGATTGTTGAAACGCAGTCTCCCGAAGAGGACGAGGGAAGGGAATTGTCGATCTACGCCACGGAATCGTCTTTCACGGGATACGACGTGCGGTGTCGGCGATACGCCCTCCGAATCGATGGTTTCGCCTCGCTTCACGCCAAAACCCAACCGGGTCTGGTCGTGCTGAAGCCGCTGACGTTCGTCGGAAAGGAACTTTCGCTCAATATCGCGACCTCAGGATTCGGCTGCGCTTACGTCGAAATTTGCGATCTTGAGGGAAAACCTATTCCAGGATTTGCGAAAGCCGATTGCGATATCATCTACGGCGACTCACTCGATCGCCGAGTCTCCTGGCGCGGCTCCAAAGATGTTTCGTCGCTCAGTGAAAAACCGATCGTTTTGAAATTTTATCTTTGCGAAGCGGACCTTTATTCCCTCGTTTTCGAATGAGTTTTTTGCCAGATTGCGCCACGCATCGGGAAGCCTCGCCATTCTCCCCGACACGTGGCATTATATTCTCATCGTCGTTTATACTCCTTCTCCTATAAAATTCTCGCAAGAGTCACACGGACTTTTTGACGATAAGATCAGTATACCACGCATTGCGAATGGAGTCAATGCTTGAAGATGGAAAATTATCGATTATCGGAATGAAATTGAACGAATTGCGCCACGCGCACAAAAAAGCGAAGGAAAAATGGCTGGCGGACAGAATCAAAGCCGTTTTTCTGCTCGGGTGTGGTCGGACTGTCGGCGACGTGGCGGAGGTTCTGATGATGGACGAAAAAACCGTCCGCAAGCATTTTCAAACGTGGGAATCAGGAGGCATTGATGCCTTAAAACAAAGGCTGTATTGTGGTCGCGTCTGACTTTGGTACAAAAAGAGAGATTGTCGACTTGGCTGGACGAAAATCTGTGCCTGAACGTGGGCGAAATTCTGCAATATTTGAGAA
>JAUNBK010000160.1 GCA_030527105.1 Planctomycetia bacterium | reverse complement strand
CTGCCGTCGGCACGTTATACGTCGTCGTTGGGATGGCGGCTACCTGTGTTTTGAGCGTTTCGACTTCGGTTTTCAGCGCGGCGATGGATGCCGTCAGTGCGTCGACTGCCGCCACCAGAGACGCCACGGTTGCGGCGCTCCACGGGCAAGAAGTTGTCTCCCCGCCCGAGTCTGTACTTTCAAGCGCGTACGTTTGCGTCGCAAGGTCGCCGTAGGTCATGTTTTCAAGGTCGCCGTAGGTCAGGTCTGCCATGTTCGATCCCCGTTCCTATCAATGTACAAAAAATCGTTATACCACCGCTCACATCGTTCGCGTTCGCATAATTCCGAATAACAAGCCGCTTGCCCTACAAAATTTCGAATCGGCGCGTAAACTTTGAATTCTTGATTCATATACAAATATCCGAGTTGCTGTTCGACGATGTGTTTGCACATCCACGACGGCTTTTCAAGCTGGTCGCGCATTTTTCGCGCTCCGGAAGGTGAGAACAGCATCGCATTTGTATTAAACCCGAGGACTGGACGCAAAACGTTTTCGGAGATTTGTCGCGGTGGGAATATCGTCGAATTCATATGTAAGGTACACAAATTCAAACATTCCCAATCGTCTGGCACTTCGCGCATAAAAGCGTTGTACCGGTCTTCAAAACTTTCAGAAAAAATGCAATCATCCTCCCAAAACATGAAAATTTCGTCCGCCTTTTCGCACGCGCGCAGGACATTCAAAAAATTGACTCTGTGCGAGTTAAAAGGCGGTGTCCCGCGCCACCACGCCGGAGTTTCGCAGCGTTCTGGCGGCTCCGCCTCCCAAACTTCGACGGGGGGCAGACACGTCGGATATCTTTCGAAAAAAGTTTCCCGACGCGCCTTGCTCTCTTTGAGATTTAAGACAAAATTTTTCATTTTCGTTTCCTTTAAGAGCTGTAGTCGCTGCTACTACTGCTGTAGTAAGGCGCGCTTTCGCTGCTTGTCTGCCCTGACCCGAGACCACTTCCTGCGTTGGGCAACATCGCAGTGCCATGCAGCCCAAATTGTATCGGACAGTTCTCAAGGAGCGAACTGGTTCCCGCAAAGCGCAAACTGCCATTTTCAACAAGCCACAAGCCGACATTTTGCACTGATGTGTCGCCGACAAGAGCTTCCGGAAGCAGTGTTAGCGTCCCGGTGTAGGTGTAAAATTTATTATAATTTGAGCCATGATATATGATGATATCATAATGCAAAATCATAGCGCCAGCGTAAGGTACCTCCAGTACGAGAAAATCACTGCCGTAGGGTAGTCGTGTCAACATTCCTTTTACAATTGCCCCAGAACCTATCCCATATGTGCTGTAATCCGAGAGACTTTGTTCTGAGAAAGGCAAGTTCATCAAAACCGGGCAGTTATTATTAACGATGTGTCGTTCTGCCATCGAGTGGCACGGTGCTCCAGCAACTTGCACACCTCCGACGCCATCGGAATAAATCACATTTGCGATCTTCTTAAAGTTCGCGACGATATCTCCACCGACCGTCACTCCGTCTGAGATGGTGTCCGTCGCCGCGTCGGGAACGGTAACGAGGTTGTTGTATGTGGTCTTTGCCATTTGGTTATCCTTTCTTAAAAATTCGGAGGGCGGTCGTCCTCGGCCGCCTTTTTCGGAGGGCGGTCGTCCCCGGCCGCCCAAAGGCGTGAGCCTTTCTCGTGTTTGTCAGGGCTTACGCCCTCATGGGTGGCCGAGGACGACCACCCTCCGAAGGGGGGACCGTTTCAATCCTTTTCCTGTTCGTTTTTCTCAAATTTAATTCCCTCGACCTTCGCGAGAATTACCGCGAAGTTGTTCACGCTTTTCGCAAGATCGGCGATAGCTCGCGCGTGGGACGTGGTGAGGCGTTCGACAACAAGGTACATCACGCCCCACGGTCCGATGGTCGTCACCCAAGCCGGAACATCGAAAAACTGCCCGCTCTCCGCGATCAGGATAGAAGCGAGAAATCCACCGCCAAAAATCGCCCAATCTTGCATCATGCCGCCTTTACTGGATTCAAATTTGTCGCAGCCTGCTCATCGTACGGACTCTCAACGTACGTGACGACCGCGAGGTCTGTCCATCGTCCGCCGAGAAATCTCTTCGCCGTGTCGACAGACATGAGAGCGCCGAATGCCGGGCCGAACATGCTGTCGTGATAGATCAAATCGTGCGAGTTGTCCCATCGCAAGTACTTTTTTCCGTTGATGATCACAAGCTCCGTGAACGTCGTCGCGTGGGACCAGCTTCCGCCAAGCGTCGCGACCGGCACGCCGTTGGCGTCGATCTCAGAGCCGTTGACCGCGACCGACTGCCCAACTTCTACGACCAGCCCGGCGCGCAAAGCAAGCTCGACCGCCGCATATTTATCCTCCGCATCGTCGACGAGACTCGCTCCCATCTGCCTTTCTTGGGCGTCGTAGATGTATTTTTCTGCTGCGCTTGAGTCGTACCAGTTTGCCGAGTAGCTTCCGACCGCAGCTGCCGGAAAAACACCCGTAGACACCCCTTCGCGGACCACCGCCGAAATGCTTTGCCCGCCGCGTCGCGACCAATTTTTTGAAATCAACCATGTCGGCATCGCGTTCACAGGCTCGATCGTCTGCTCGCTTCCTGTCGCGATCTGATGTAAAAGCGTAGCCTGATAACAGCGATCGAAATACGACACGCCAGCGCACGAACCGATACTTCCCTGCGACGGCACGAAAAGCGATACCGCTTGCACTCCGAGATTTTCGCACATTTTCCACCACGGGATGTACTTTCCCGCTTTTCGCACCATATCCATTGTGTCTGCGCGCTCTTCGAGCCACGGCTTGAGCGTCGCCCATTCTGCGAGCGCGGGCTTGTCTGCCGCGTCCCACGGCACTGTCGCCCGTGATAAAGCATCGACAATTTCCGGCGTTTCCGCGTTTGGCACGCATCCAAACATCATCTCACTATAACTCATAATGCACCTCGCATTTCTTCAAAGCCAGCTTTTACCGTCGCAAGCGTCGAAAAGTCCATCTTTGCTGAGACGGCGTCGAGCACTGACCTCCAGCGCAGTTCTGATTCTTCGGAGACTGCGCTTGCCCGCTCCCTCCAGAGTCGTCGAAACGCCCCCCGTGCACCTGGCACGGTTCGGATATCACCAGCGTCGATCGCGCTCGTGACCTCCGAGAGGACGCCTTTCATCGCCTCAATCTCTGCGTTTTTCGTAGAGCCATCCATAGCCGCCACACCAGCTTTGACCGCCCCTGCGATAGAATCCGGCTCCGGTGTTGGCTCCGGCTCTGGCTCTGGCTCCGGCGAGGGTGTCGCCCCCTCGACGATAAAAGCCTTCTGAGTGATCGTCGGCTGCGAATTCACAACGGAAAAAAAGAGTATAACGTATTCTCCCGGCTCTGTAGAGCAGAAGTAGACCTTTTTCTTATCCGAATCTTTCGCAATGTCGATATTTTTTGCGGGATAGATCACGCAGTCGCCCTGTGTGTCGCTTTCGAAAGTCGCCATCCGTCCCGCGCTGACAGTCTCTGGTCCCACAATTTCCGCGCCTCGTGCGATGATGCAACACCACCACGCGAGGAAAAACGCCGTCACTAAAATCGCCGGCAGAAAGATCTTCCAGCGCGGATATACATCTTCATGTTCTTCGTGTTTCATTTTTCACCTTTCTTCTGGAGTGAGAGCGGTTCTCTTCGGAGGGCGGTCGTCCTCGCCCGCCTTAAAAATTCGGAGGGCAGTGGTCCTCGGCCGCCCAAAGGCGTGAGCCTTTCTTGTGTTTGTCAGGGCTTACGCCCTCATGGGTGGTCGAGGACGACCACCCTCCGAAGAGAACCGCCACCCTCCGGACCACCCACCCCTTCATGTTCACGCAACTTTAGAGGTTTGATTGACTTCTTTCTTCGCGAAGAAGTCAACCAAAATCGGCACCACGATTTGTAAAAGCTGCGCAATCGAGACCCATGAGACGACACTGGCGCAGACGCGAGTCTTTAACGTCAACTCTGCTGCGAGTTCGCCATATTCATCGAGCCTGAACTCCGTTGCTTCGCACATTGTGATACTCGCGAGCTTTCCTTTGATGAAGTCGCTCAAGATCGCCATCTTCTCATCGCTTGCCACGATCATCTCAAGAAACTCGATCGCCCAATCGTCGATGATGTTTTCCGTGTCGGCAGCCTTCTCTTTCAAGCCTTCCACGAACTGCGACAAAACCGCGCGCAAGTTCTCGACCGTCAGCGCTTTCACCGCCCATGCTGCCAACATGGCGACAAGTCGCTCTTTTATCTTGTCAAACATGATTTTCCTTTCGTTTAGTTATACTCGTTCTTCATTAAAATTCCGTTTTTTGCAACGTTTTCGAGCCGTTTTATCGTATTGTACACGATCTACGAATCTCATGCAATCGCGCGAGCGTTCTTTCCGTCTCGTGATTTCTCGTATGCGAGGCTATTCGCATTTGTGTTCACTCTCCACTGACCGTCCTCATCTCTTCCCTGCTCACGGTCTGGTACTTTTCTCCACATGCGACGCACACTCGCGTACGGATCGCGAGCCGTCCTTTTCGCTGAGTGCACCGTACTTTTGTTTTCCCGCCGCATACGGGGCAGAATCTTGCGTCTTTCATCTTTCCTCTTTCCTCCTTCGGAGGGCGGTCGTCCTCGCCCGCCCTGAAAGGCGTGAGCCTTTCTTGTGTTTGTCAGGGCTTACGCCCTCATGGGTGGCCGAGGACGACCACCCTCCGAATTTTCACCCTCATGGGTGGCCGAGGACGACCACCCTCCGATAGGCTCACACCCCGTTACTCCGTCTCACGACATCACCGCTCCGGGGCGCTCTGTG
>JAUNBK010000159.1 GCA_030527105.1 Planctomycetia bacterium | reverse complement strand
CCCGCCTCAAATCGCTGATCAACATATGCGGAAATAGGCGTTTGGTTGCGGAAAATAGGACGCCTGAGGAAAATCGACTTTTCTTTTCTCCGCACATGGTCATTGCGCCACGCGGTGCTTTTTGGGGCACAACCAAGTCGCAACGAAGGAGGGCGCGGTCGTTTCATCGCTTTTATAATACTTCGCGTTGAAAATTCCCGTTCCGTCCGCCGTTGGAGCTTGCGCACCACGGCTCGCAAAACGTCGCGCAAAACGGGAATTTTAAACAACGATGAGTATATTTTTGACCCTTCACGATGATTTGCCCAACTTTGTATCGTCGTTGTCCATCGTCGTTGGGAAGCGGGAGTGCGAAAACAGGCGTCCCGTCGCGTTGCCCCACCGAAATATAAACATCGTACGTTCCCGGCTTGGTGACGGGGGCGACGAGACCGGCAATGAATGTGCTGGTGTGCTCTTTTTCGGGAATCGCGTCGATTTTTCCGACTTCAAGCGTCTTCACGTCGAGCGTCTCGTCCGAAAGCACGGCGACCAGCCCGCCTTTTTCATCTTTGAGCGTCATGGCGACAAATCCCCCTGGATAGCAGGGCGCGACCCCGGCGTTCGCCCACTTCCAACGAACGGGAAAAGGTTCTCCCACGCTGATTTCCTTCGGATACTCCAGTTCCCGCAGTTGCAGCCGATACCCCAGCCGCAGGTTGATTTTGCGAATCACTTCCCGGCACTCCTCCCACTCCTCCTTCGCCCACCAGTGGATAGACATGTAGCTCGCGTGGTATTCCTCGACCGATTGGTAGAGCAAGTCGTTGTCCCAAGCATTTTTGCGCTGCGAGGAGCCGTAGTGTTCATGCTCCAAAATCACAGGGAGCGTTCTCCAGAAACGCTCTGCCATATCGGCATGATACCACTGGTTGGGCGCTCTTTGAACCAAAATACTGTCGTCCCGCAGCGTCACTCCCTGCTGGCGGGCATAATCGGTCGCTGGGTAGTTCCCCGTCTGGTTGGCAGACCCGTCCACGTCGTCGCTGATGCAGAGCAACACATCGGGAAACGCTTCTTTGTGCAGGTCGATATGCAGCTTTGCCATGGCTACAGTCTGTTCGGGGGACAGTTTGGAACTTCCGCCCGTATGCCCTTCCCCCCACATACCAAACGTGCCGACATCGATGAAGGCGACGTGCGGATTGCCGTTGTACCGTTTCCCCGCCGCGGCGAGAAAATTGCGGAGCTTTTCGAGATAAATCGGATCGTCAAAAACCGGGTCGACCAACCTTCCCTCGGGGGCAGGCCCTTTGTCTCAGCCAAACGTGTATCGGAGACCCTTCGCCCCCGCGTCGAAAACCCATTTCGGCGTCGCGTACTCGAGCCAGCTTTCCGACGTGGTGAATCGAAACGCGACCTTTTTCCCCGCCGCGATCCAGCGTTGGGCTGGCGTGTCGAGGAGCGCCCAGTTGAATTTCCCCTCTTCCGGCTCCAGATACGCCCATGGAATCCGCAGATAAACCGTCGTACACCCCTCAAACCACTCAAGCGAATCGGACGGCTCCAGATCGCTTCCGTAGTTTCGTGGAACGTTGGAGTAAAAGTGCATCGTCCACCCCATCTGCGGATTGAGGAGCACTGCGCCCGTATCCTGCGGCTGAACCACAATGTTCTGCGCCTGAATGTTCTGCGCCTGCGCCACTCCCAAGAACAAGCCTAAAAAAACGAGGCTGCCGAAATATTTTTTCCATGTCGTTTTCATGATTTCTAATCCTTTTTATCGTTTGATAGTGGTAATTTGTGCGTCTGTTTAATCCTCATCGCGCGCATTTTCTCCCCGTGAGTGTTTGTTTTCGCGGCGACGCAACAACTCGGCAGCCGTCATCACTCCGGGAATTTGCGGAATACGCGGCGGGAGCGCGGCGGGCACCTCTGGCGGGTCAGGCATTCTTGGTGAGGCAAGCACCTCTGGCGGGACAGGAGGAACGACCGGAGCCGGCGTTTTGGCGCGAGACTCCGTGCGCGAAGGAGTATCTGGCGTCTCCTCAAAACCCACCTCAAACACCTCTTCGGGCGCGTCGCCAAATGAGTCGTCGAGCGGCTCTAAATCGAGCGTCGGTTGGAAGTTCTCAAGCGTCATTTCGTCGCGCGGAAGCTCCATGAGAAACGGACTCGGCGCGCGAGCGGCTCTCCCCTGCTGCGCGTCACGCGATTGTGCAAGAGTGAGGACAAGCTCATCCTTGGCGCGCGTGATTCCGACAAAAAAGAGGCGCCGTTCCTCCTCGCGCTGCGCGTCGTCCTGCTCGGCGCGTTCGTGAGGGAGAACACCATGCTCACACGCGATAATATAAACGACCGGGAACTCCAACCCCTTCGAGGCATGAAGCGTCATGAGCGAAACGCCTTTCTCCTGCGCAACGTCTTGGTCGCCCGTGAGAGAACTCTGCTCCAGAAACGCCTCAAGCGAGTGCAAGTCCGACGTCTCATCAAACCGCGCGGCAAGCGAAATAAGCTCCTCAAGATTCCGCAAAATCTGGCTCTCCTCCTCGTCTGGCTCGGTGCCAAATGGCTCGGCATATTTCGTGATGCGAATCACTTCTCGAACGAGCGCGGCGGCGGATGGCAAAGTCTGCGTCTCCCGCCAAAGCTGCTCGACAAGCTGGACGAATTGGGCGATAGCCGAGAGCGCGCGTTTTTTGAGAGCGGAACACTCCGACGCACAAACAGCGGCGTCCCACAAAGAGAGTTGACGCGACCATGCGAAATTCGCCAGGTGCTCCAGAGAACGTTTCCCAATCCCGCGAGATGGCACGTTCACGACGCGCAAAAACGCCTCGTTGTCGTGCGGATTGTTGAGAAGACGCAGGTATGCCAAGATGTCGCGCACCTCCGTGCGTTCGAAAAACTCGACGCCGTGGAGGATTCGAAACGGGATATTCCGCATTCGAAACGCTTTTTCGAACTCGACACTCTGCGCGTTCATGCGATAGAAGATCGCGAAATCCTCGGCATTCCGCACCTTGAAACGAATCGCATCGTGAATCTCTCCCGCAATGCGCTCCGCCTCGGCAGTCGCGTCGGGATATTGCGCAAGCCGAACGGGCACTCCTTGCGGGTTCTGCGTGAAAAGCGCCATTGGTTTCCGCTGGAGGTTGTGAGAAATTAGTCTCTGCGCGACCGACAGAATGCTTTGCGAGCTTCGAAAATTCTCCTCAAGGCGCACGACTTTGGCACTGGGAAAATCGCGCTCGAAGTTGAGAATGTTCGCGATATTCGCACCACGCCAACCATAAATGGACTGATCCGGGTCGCCCGTCGCCATCAGGTTAGGAAAATCCATACTCAACGCACGCGAGAGAGCGTACTGCGCAAGGTTGGTGTCCTGGTACTCATCGATCATGATGTACTTGAATTGCGCATCGAGCATCCGTCGCAAATCGGGGTGCTTGCGCAAAAGCTCAACGGAAAGAAGGAGCAAGTCGTCGAAATCAACGGCGTTCGCCAAACGCATCTCGACGCGATAATGAGGCAGAACGTTTTGCACAAACACACCACGCAGGTCGCCCGACTCGGGTTGATACTCCTCCTCGGGGTTCAGAAATCGACTTTTTAGCGCGCTCACGGCGTGGGCAATCGACTCGACCGAACACTTCATCTCGGAAAAACGACCCTCTTTCTCGTCCTCTTCGCGAACGGTCACCATTGCGCGGCGCATAGCTGCACGGGTGTCTGCCGTGTCGTAGATCGTGAAATTCTTCTCCAAACCCACAAGAGGCGCATAACGACGAAGCAAACGAGCGCAAAAACGATGAAACGTTCCGATCCACACCCTCGCCCCGCCCGTGAGAATCTCGACGCGGCGCACCATCTCCTCCGCCGCCTTGTTCGTGAACGTGAGAACGAGAATTTCCTCGGCACGAATACCACGCTCCAAAAGAAACGCCGTTCGATGCGTAACGACGCGCGTCTTGCCGCTCCCCGGTCCCGCGAGAACCAAAAGCGGTCCAGAAATATGGCTTGCCGCCTCGCGCTGAGGGTGTGTGAGTTGAGATATCTCTAAAATGCTCATGGTTTTGGTCGATGGCAATTTCTATACGCATCGTGCTTGAGAATTTTCGTCCCACGCGACGTTTTGCGGGCAGTAGAGCCTACGCCCCACGCTCCCGAAACTTCGCGAAAACACAAATTCATTCGAGCGTCAGTATACAAAAACCTCACACGTTTGAGGCTCTATCACTACTCCCATTGTACCATCGAAAAATCGCGTTGTCAAGCGGCTGGGGGAATTTTCCAAATTTTTTGTTGCTGCGCAGGCACTCCTTACAAATCGTGATTTTTATACTCAATCGCATTTATACTCGTTCTCCTTTAAAATTCCGGTTTTACGCGACGTTTTGCGAGCTGTGGTGCGTAGCTCCAACGGCGGACGGAACGGGAAAATTCAACGAAAAGTATTATAATTTCCCATCTTCCAGCCTTGACTCCCTTCACAATGTGTGGTACACTGATTTTGCCGACCATAAGTCTGTCCGGCTTTTGCGGAGCTTTTATAGGAGAAGTAGTATAAAATGAAGATTCTATGGCGAATACTCAAAGGAATCGGCTGGACTTTCCTTGCAGATGCTCTCGTGATTGGTCTTGTTTGGCTATGGTTGATATGAACCCAGCCAACGATGGAAGACTTGACACCATTTATTGGAAAAAGCAGTGAGGAATTGCAAGCAAAATGGGGACTTTTCGAGGGCAACACTATATTATGTGGACCTCTTGGCTATAGCGACAATGAGGCATTCATAAAGTGGTGCGAAACCCATGTTTCATCTATCAATTGGTATGGAGGATTTGACGGTTCTGAACAATAGGTATATATAATACTTCTCGTTGAAATTTCCGGTGCCGTCCGCCGTTGGAGCTGCGCACCA
>JAUNBK010000006.1 GCA_030527105.1 Planctomycetia bacterium | reverse complement strand
GCATGAAAAAGACGCTGATTTTGTTGGTTTTGTTGATGGTTCCGTGTTTGCTCTTTGCGGAGGAAACGGTGCGGACGTGGAAGTCGAAAACGGGGAAGAAACTTATCGAGGCGACGTGGGACGCAGAGAATGACCCGGATGAGGAATACGTTTTTTTGCTTTCTCCCAAAGGGCGCTATCGATATCCGTTCCAAAAATTGAGCGAGGAAGATCAAAAATACGTCACCGACGGGCGCGAGAAAAGGGCGCAGGAGGAAATCGACCCCGATTTGGTGTTGGTGAGCGAAGCGACGGGCGCTCCTTCGGAAGGTCGCGAGGCGGGCGAGCGGTTGGTGAAGACGATCAAGGGCGTGGAGTACGCGTTTCGCTGGTGCCCGGCGGGGGAGTTTATGATGGGTAGTCCGGAGGCAGAATTTAACGAGGCTATGGATATCATCAAGGACGATTTCGGGTTCGATTTGCGTGACCTTGGATACAAAGAAACGCAGCACCGCGTGGCGCTGACGCAGGGGTTTTGGATGTTGGAGACGGAAGTGACGCAGGGGATGTGGGAGAGCGTGATGGGCAGCAATCCGAGCCGTTTTAAGGGAGCTAATCTTCCAGTGGAGCGTGTAAGTTGGAATGATTGTGTGAAGTTTTGCGAGAAATTGTCGAAGGAATCGGGTTTGAAAATCTCACTCCCTACCGAGGCTCAGTGGGAATACGCTTGCCGCGCGGGCACAACGACGGCTTATAGTTTTGGTGATTCGAAGGATGAATTTTATCGATATGGTAATTATTGCGACAAAAGTTGTACGTTAGATTTAGATTGGAAAGACACATCCCACACGGATGGTCACGATAAGACGGCACCGGTTGGGAGTTTTAAGCCAAACGCGTGGGGTTTGTACGACATGCACGGCAACGTGTGGGAGTGGTGCTCGGATTGGTATGACTCGGGATATTACGATAGGTCGCCAACGAGCGACCCGAAAGGGCCTGATAGTGGTTCGTTCCGAGTGGGTCGTGGCGGTGGCTGGAGCATCAGCGCCGAGATCTGTCGGTCCGCGTACCGGGACAGCGGCGGCCTGACGTACTCGGGCGACGGCGTTGGCTTCCGCCTTCTCTTCGTCCCCCAGTTCTAGCCATCGCGTAGGCGTAACGAACGAACGCAAGGGGGCGAGTGCGGAGCCGCCCCCGAGCAGTGAGTGAGAAGCGCTGGAGCGATTCCCCCCCAGAGCCGTGAACGAAGCGTAATTCTGGATGAAGTGCCGAGGGATTTTGCGATCCGTCGGAGAATCTCTAACGCCAACTTTTTTTGAAGGCACCCGTTGCGGCGGCGTTTGGATGAGCGTTTATGAGCACGTGCTCGGCTCTCGTTTTGCGCAAAACCCTTTCTCATTGTACTTTGAAATACGGCTTGAGTACTTCCAAACGTGCGTCGATCTCTTCGATTTGCTCCCGCGACAGCCGCATGTCGGAGAGGATCGGCTTCTCGGGAACGCTGCTTTGCGGACCGTAGTCGCGCGAAAGACGGTTCCGAAACACTCCGCGTTTCTGCCAGACATAAAGATGAAAGCCGCGAAGCTGGTTGCAATAAATGGTTTCCTTCAGGTTCAGCATGAGGAGAAGTTTGCTGAAGAGATCGGCAGCCACGATCGAGTTGCCCTCTTCGGACGCGCTCCAGATTTGAGCCAGAATATCCGCATAGACGGCACGCTCCGTGATGAGACCTTCCGATCCGTATCGAAATTGATGAAGCCATCCGAAACCACCCATGGCGCTAAAGAGGCATTTTATGGCGGGTTTTGCCGCATTGAGTTGCTGCATTCGCGCGAGGATCGGATTGGTTTCCTCTTTCACGTAGCCGAAGTGGTCGTATTTTTTGCCCAAGTCGATCAAAAGTTCGACGGAGGGTCCGGGACCTTTATACTTCGTGCCGCCAGAGGTCTGGATGATGACGGGTCGATTCGCTATTTTCGCAAGCGCTTCCCAATACTCTCGCATGTCGTCCTGAGTTTTCCCTTCGTCTGGCGGGCGAGAAATAATCGCAGGGGGATTCAACTTCTCCGCATGGCGAGCATAAATCAGCATCTCCTGTGTGTCTTTGCCCTGAACGCCGAGGCAGAGCGCGGACTGCCGACCTTTTAAGGCGTCCGAAAGAACTTCCATCCCTTGCAGCTTCTCTTCCATTGTGAGCAAATCCACGCTGTCGCCAGACTGCGGCCAAATCATTCCGGGGCTTCCGCACGAGTCGACAAACTGCGCCTCTTTTGCGAGAACGTCGTAATCGACCGCGCCCGACTCCATAAAAGGGGTTGAGAGAATCGGAAAGGGACCTCGAATACGCGGATCGCCACAGATATCCTTCGCGACGGGGGCGGGAGCGAATGTCGTTTCCTCCGCCATCGTCTTATCCATTTGAAAAAGGGAGCCTGTCGCGACTCCAACCGCGCCCGCTGCCATTGTTTCGAGCATGTTGCGTCTTGTGATATCGACCATGTCTTGTACCCATTTTGTGTTTTATAATACTTTTCGTTGACATTTCCGGTGCCGCCCGCCGTTGGAGCTACGCACCACGGCTCGCAAAGCGTTGCGTAAAACGGGAATTTTAAAGGAGAACGAGTATATAATACTTTTCGTTGAAATTTCCGGTGCCGCCCGCCGTTGGAGCTGCGCACCACGGCTCGCCAAACGACGCGCTCTCGCTCAGCCACCAGGCATCAATTCCGCACGCCGAGACGACAACTGCTGCTTCAAGCGCTTGACGACCGAGGTGTGCATCTGGCTCACGCGACTTTCGGATAGATCGAGCGTCGCGCCTATTTCTTTCATCGTCATTTCTTCATAATAGTACAAAATGAGGATGAGTCGTTCGTTTTGGCTCAATCCCTTCGTGACGAGTTTGATCAAATCCTTCTTTTGGATGGAGTCCGTCGGATCTTCGCAGCGATAATCCTCTAAAATGTCTCCTTCTCGCAGGTCTTTTTCAGTGTCGTCGCTCGACCAATTATTGTTGAGGCTGACGACTCCCACAGTGTTGCATTCCTTCTGAAGTTTCTGCACCTCCTCGAGGGACATCTCCATATCCTCGGCAATTTCATGGTCGGTAGGCGTTCTTCCGAGTTGAATTTCGAGCTTTCTTATAGACTCGTTGAGCTTCGAGGCTTTTGAGCGAATAAGTCGGGGCACCCAGTCGAGATTCCGAATCTCATCGAGCATCGCGCCTTGAATTCTCGCGGCACAATAGGTCTCAAATTTGACGCCTCTCGTGATGTCGTACGATTCAATTGCCGCCATGAGTCCAAAATAGCCGGAGGAAATCAGATCGTCCAACTCGACCTCGTGGGGAAATCGAGCGCGAACCCTTTCGCCATTGAATTTAACCAACGGCATGTACGCTTCCATGAGTTGGTTACGCAACTCCACCGTCGGATCGTTTTTATATTGGACCCAAAGCTGGTCCAAATCCTGAGTTTCTTTACGACTCACGTCTCATCATCCTCCGTATACATCCGTCTGTACTCATTATGTCTTAATCTAAGCATCTCACTGTTTGTCCGACAAAATCAAAGTTGCGAGTTTCGAAGCGTCCGCCGCCTCGAAATCGTCCGGCACGACCTGCCCGTTTGTGATATAACTCACCGGGATGGCGCTTTCCTCAAGGAGGGAGAAAAGGTTGCCAAGCCCCAAGGATTCGTCTATTTTCGTGATAATAAGGGCGGAAGTTCCAAGGCACGCGAATCTGCGCGCGGTCTCCGTGAGCAATCGCGACCGAACGGTGCTCGAAAGCACGAGGTGGACTTCGTCCGCTTGCGCCGCCTCGAGGAAAACGCGTGTCTCTTGGATCGAAATTTCCTCGCCGATGCTTCTCCCTGCCGTGTCGATGAGCACCAAGTCGAAATCTTCCATTCGACTAATGGCGTTGCGCACTGCACGAGGAGACGTCGCCGTGAGCATCGGCACCTCAATGACGTCCGCAAACGTTTGGAGCTGCTCGACCGCGCCCATTCGATATAGGTCGAGCGTGATGAGTCCCACCTGTTTCTTTTCGCGCTGGCGATAATGCGCCGCCAACTTCGCGATCGTCGTCGTTTTCCCTACACCCGTTGGTCCGACCAGCGCAACGGTGCGTCGCCTGCCGGGCGTGGTGCGAATCGCTCCCGTTGCACGAATCCTCTGCGCGACGTACTCGAACAATTTCTTCTCCAAAAATTCCAAGCTCGAATTCCGAACTTCTGGATTCACGTTGGCGTACAACGTCAAATCATTTTTGAGTTGCCCCAAAATCCGCCGTGCGGAGCTTTCGTCCATGTCCGTTGCGCACAGCCGCACGTAGAGCTGAAGGAGCGCGTCCTGCATGGCGGGGGAAAGTGGCGACGCGCCCGACTCGGAGGGGAGACGCTCGAAAAAACCCTCCGGCGAGAACAACATCTCACGCACGTTAGGTTCCGGCTCGTGGATTTTAAACTCCGGCTCGGGAATGTTTATTGATTCAGTCCAACTGCCTGCGCGGCTCGGCGAACGCTCCGGACGCTCTGGACGCTCTGGACGTTCTTGCGCGTCTTCTTGATCTGCCGAGTCCCAGTGCGGGTGGAAATTGACCTGCGCTCCGACTGACGCCAAAGTTCGTGCAGCGGGTTCCACCGCCACCTCGTCCGTTGCCGTGACTTCGAGAAAAGTCTTGCCACGCACAAGCCCGAACCACCGCGCCTCGCGCACCTCACGTGTATCAACGACGGCAGCGTCCGATCCGAAATCGCGACGGATCAACTCGAGCGCCTCGCGCATATTTTTAACTCGATACGTTTTTGCCGACATGAAAGCGGGATTTCTTTCCGAATTTCTGAAAAATGGAGATGGACCAAAACGACAACTTAAGAGTACTACTTTTTGGCAATTCTTGCAAGAGGAATTTCTTAAATTTTTACAAAATGGGAAAAAAACTCTGGAGAAACGTGGATCGTAACAACGAGCCCCATAAACACAGAGAGGGTTTGCTTTGTGCTGGACAAAAGGGCAATCGACACGAACTTGCATATCTGGTAGGGAGCCAGAGGAGCCGCACTTTCCGGGGTTTTTATAATACTTCGCGTTGAAATTTCTGGTTCCGTCCGCCGTCGGAGCTACGCACCACGGCTCGCAAAACGTTGTGCAAAACGGAATTTTAAAGGAGAACGAGTATAATTTCCTGCACTGGCGCTCAAATGAATTTGGGACTCACAAAGTGTCGGGAACCGTGGCGCATCGCGTAATTACGAAGTATGACGAGTACATTTTTGGGGAATGAAGAAAAGCAGAGCTTTTCCCGAAAAAAGCCCCTCTTGGGCATCTGCTAAACCTGCTGACTCCCCTCGGAAGACGTGCGAACAGACGTGCGAACCATACGGGCTTGACATCTTTCCAAGAGTGGGTATAATATGAACGTAATGTAGGTCTGTTTCGTTGACACACACTCGGTTTGAGAAAAGGGCAAGAGGATGAAAATTTTTAGTGGGCGTGCAAACATGGAACTCGCAAGAGGGATCTGTAGTTATCTGCGTCACCCCTTGGGCAGCTTGACGATAACGAATTTCCCTGACGGAGAAATCTATTGCAAGATTGAAGAAAATGTCCGCGGGCACGATATCTTCCTCATTCAGCCGACGTGTCTGCCCGTGAATGAAAGTGTGATGGAGCTGCTCATCTTGATCGAGTGCTTCCGTCGGGCGAGCGCAAAACGCATCACGTGCGTCGTGCCGTATTTCGGGTACGCAAGGCAGGATCGAAAAGACGATGGGCGCGTGCCAATCTCGGCAAAGCTCGTCGCAGATCTTATCATGACGGCGGGCGCAGACCGCGTGATTTCGATGGACATGCACGCCGCGCAGATCGAAGGCTTTTTCAGCGTCCCCGTCGATCATCTCAACGCGGGATTGGTACTTGATTCCTATTTCAAGTCGCTCCAAATTTCCACGGAGGATTTGGTGGTCGTCAGTCCAGATGCGGGGAGTATCAAACGCGCTTTGGCACACCAACATCGTCTTGAATGTGCCTTGGCTATCGTCGACAAACGCAGGTCAAGCGCGAGCGAGACAAAGCAGGCGAATCTCACGGGCGCTTCGGTCGATGGCAAGGTGGCGATCTTGTTCGACGACATGATTAGCACGGCAGGCTCCATCTGCGGCGCGGCAGAGATGGTGAAAAATGCCGGCGCGCAGAAAGTCTACGTTTGTGCAACGCACGGCGTCTTTTGTGGGAACGCGGTGCAAAAACTCAACGCTGCGCCGATTGAGGAAGTCGTTATCACGGATACGATTCCGCTCACGCCAGAGAGAATGCCCGAGAAAGTGCGCGTCCTCTCCGTTGCTCCTTTGTTGGGCGAGGCGATTCGGAGAATCCACTTCAACGAGTCGATCAGCTGCCTTTTTAACGAGCAAATTTAGTCGACTTGGGTGCGAAGATTGTGCCAAGGAGAACATGCAAAAGGGGGGACTCGAACCCCCACGAGTTTCCCCACTGGAACCTAAATCCAGCGCGTCTGCCAATTCCGCCACTTTTGCGAGCGTGCGGTGTATTATAATCCATTGTGAGAAAAATAAAAGGTGGGGTGGGGCGTTTTTCTCCTTGGTGTTGCTGTGTGTTGATGGGCTGTGTGTCGGTGGGCAGGGTGCATCTCGACGGTGCGATGGAGAGCGTGGAATGAGTCCTTTTGAAGTAGGAATGTTGATTTGTTTCGGAGCAAGCTGGCCTTTTTCCCTGTGGAAACTCCTCAAAACCAAGCAGTGTGGCGGCGTGAGTCTGCGTTTCTACGCGCTCATTTTTGTCGGCTACCTGTTCGGGTTGATTCATAAATTCTACTTCAATTGGGATTTGGTCGTCTGGCTCTATCTTCTCAACGCTGGTTTGGTGTTGTGGGCGATGATTTTGATCATCAAGTACCGCCTCCGCGACCGGCGCATGAGTCAAACTTGCATGAGCGAAAAGTAGCGAGGGATTGCCCATGGTTTTGTCGTCCGGCTTGCCACTTCGTGATTTAGAGCGTTTTGGTCCGCAAAATTGTGGCTCGTTGGATGGGAGCTCATTGGGTTGCGCGCTCTCGATAAAGGAGGCGTGCGAGTATACAAAATCCCTCACGCAGAAGCATTATGAGAATTTTTCAACCGTTTCGTGGTTGATTCCCGCGAAACTTCGACAGGATTTTTGCAACATCTACGCTTATTGTCGCTGGGCGGACGATTTGGCTGATGAAACGACGGGCGCGGCATCGTGTGAGACTTCGCCCGTGTGGGAACCCGAGGCGCTTCTCGATTGGTGGGAGGGGCTTTTGCACGAAATGTATCGACCGAACTCCACGCCGACGCACCCGGTTTTTCGCGCGCTGAAGGAGACAACGGAGCGTTGGAGCATTCCGCCAGCGCCGTTTGAGGATCTTTTGTCTGCATTTCGACAAGACCAGAAGGTCAAAAATTACGACACGCGAGACCAACTTTTGGACTATTGCTCGCGCTCCGCCAATCCTGTCGGCAGGCTCGTCCTCTATCTCGCCAACACGACGGACGAGGAGGCGTTTCGACTCTCCGACTCGATTTGCACGGGACTCCAGCTTGCCAATTTTTGGCAGGACGTCGCGCGGGATTGGCACGAACGCAGCAGAATCTACATCCCGGCAGAGGATCGTGAGCGATTTGGGTACTCCGAGGTTGATTTTCGAAACGAAACGCAGAACGAGAACTTTTTCGCCCTGATGAAAGAGGAAGTCGATTGGGCGGAGTCGTTTTTCACGCGTGGCAAACCACTCCTCAAGCGTCTGCGTGGTCGATTTCGGATGCAGGTACGACTTTTTCACGATGGAGGCGTCTCCGTTTTGGATGCCATTCGAAAATGCCGCTGCCGCGTGTGGGTGCAGCGCCCTGTCGTTTCGAAATGGCGCAAGTTGGCGCTTATCCTTCGTGCGGCACTGAGTGGGGGCTTTTGATGCCCCTCGCGGGACGACCTGAGGGGGCAAAATTTCGAGGAAGGATAGGTATAAAATCCGATGAGTATAAAGATGAGAATGATTTCGACCTTGGGCGTTTGCGCGCTCCTTCTTTTGACAATTGCTTGCCGCTTGGAGAACAACGAGACGGCAGATTCTTCAGCCGCGCGAGGCGACGCAGCGGCGGGCGAGATGAATGCTGTCGAGACGCCAGAATCCACAAAAACGCCAGAACCCACCGAGGCACCAAACGCTGGCGCGTGGGGGGGGATTGAGACGCCCGAGGGCAATCCCGCAGCGGAGGGCGTCGAAGAGAGTGCCGAAGAGAGTGCCGAGGCGAGCTTCCAAAAAGGGCTGGAGCGTGCGCAGAAGATGGAGAACTCCGGCAACATGGAGGATGCGAGTCGGGCGTATCAACTCCTCACGACCGATTTTCCAAACCGATGGGAGCCGTATCATCGACTGGCGCTTCTTTATGAGCGTGCGCAAGATACGGACGCCGCCTCTGCCCTGTATGATTTAGCACTCCAACGCCGCCCCACCGAGGGGAGTTTTTTCAACGACTACGGCTGGTATCAACTTTGCGTTGGCAACCTCGAAAACGCAAGAAACCTTCTCCTCAATGCCGTCAAAATGGACGACAAAAATCCGAAGTTCAAAAACAACCTTGCCTTTTGTCTCGCGCAGATGGAGCGTTATGAAGAAGCGTTCCTCATGTTTCGTGATGCGGCAGGGAATTCTACGGACGCGTATTTGAATCTGGCGCAGGTTCAATACCTTCAGAATAAACACCAGCAAGCGCGCGAGAGCGTCCAAAAGGCGCTCACGCTTTCGCCGAACAACGAAAAAGCGCAGGAACTCCTGAGCGAGTTAGAAAAGAGCGAGAGTTCCAACGCTCCGACAGTCCCCGAAGCGAAGTGAGTGTCGCAACCAGAGGAAGATTCCAAACGCCATCAAAATCACAAATTTATAGACACTCTGTCGGAATTTCCGGTTCCGTCCGAAAGAACCACAAACTTGTTTGTTCGAGATGCCGCACAAGCCCCAATTTAGGGCATCTCTTTGTGTAGGAATTGGGGTAGCGCGTTGGTCATTTTTTCATCTCAATATAAATAACCTCCCCTTCCAACGTTGCGGAGCAGCCCGCCGCCTCCGCGACGCTTTGGAACGCTTGTTCGACCGTTGATTCCTGAAGCGTGACTTGGATCTGCGCCTCGAGTTGAACACCCGCATTAATGAGCGTGTCGGCATCGTATTCAAGCGTCAGCCCCTGTTTTTGAGCGAGGTCTTTCATGATCGGAATGAAGGGCCCCCGAATGTTGCCCGAGAGACGAATTTTGGCGCGATCTTTGGGGGAGAGCTTCGCCCCAGATTTCGTATTAATACTCGCCGCTTGGGGGAAGTTGCCGATCGAAACACCGACTGACGAGGGCAAGGAAGATGCGAAAAAAGCGTGCGCCTCCGCAATTCCCGAGATTTCCACGCGACTCCCCGACGCCTCAATACGCACGTCCGACATCTCCCGGCGCAGAACGTTGAGTTTATTTTCGCGCAGCTTGTTCATTTGGTAGGAACGCGTCACGAGGAGCGAGTCGTAATCGATTGGTCGAATCGTCACAACGCCCCCATTTTTGTCGGCAGCCAAGTCGAATTCGTACGTGAGACCAAATTGTCCCAAAATGAGGATGAATTGCTCGGAGAGAGACATTGGCGGCAGGGTCGCCCCCTCCCACAAGTCGTGAGGGATTTTGGCTCCTTGAATTTTGATCTTGTTTCTCTTCGCGATTTTCTCCAAAACGTCTCGCGGAGTGTCGAGCGTTTGCCAAGAAAGAGACGACTCTTTTTCCCACACCTTTTTCCCCCGCTCGGGCAGCGCTTCGTACGCCTCCTTTTGCAATTCGACGAGGGTCTGAAGCCGCTGTACGTATCGCGCCGGTCCGACGTATAGAACGTTCCCAAGTCGAGACAGCTCCAACTCCTCCTGAATGAGCGCCCCCGTCGCAAGCGCGTCGCGAATCATCTGGGGAAGAGCTGCATTCTCGAAATCGCCCCGCACGAGCAACTCCGGATCGACACGGCGATCAAGCACGAGGCAGATGCGCTGCATGTCGCAAAAATTTCTGAGCGACTTTTTCATCGGAGCGTCCGACCACGTTACGCTCGGCATCGGCTCCGCCAGCTTTTTCTCCAGGTCTTTATTTGTGAGCCATGAGCTTTTTTTCTGAGCGCACACGCCGGTCGCTCCGCACACCAACGCGACGACACCAATAAACGCCACCAACCCGAAACGCCACGCGAGTTGGTTCGCGATTCCTTTTTTATTCGACATGAGATACACCTGTTTATTTTCGTTTACGCAAGAATCCAACGAATCGCCCACCGTTGGAGCCAATGCCACACGGCAGCCACGCCGACTCGTCTTTTCGCGCCGAGATGTCCATTAAAATCTCGCTGATTGACAAACCCACCTCGTTCCCCCTGATTATAACATACAACAAAATTTTGTCAAACGTCAATACCGCAGAATAGTTGTCAAAAACGCCGAAAAAAAGCCAAAAAAACTTTGCCAAAAAAGGGAAGACGGTGTAAAATAGTAGTGGAGAGAGAAACGCTCCATCCGATTGTGCAAATCAAGAAAATAACATAGACCTGAATTGGAAAGGAATCTTTACGTGAATTGTCAATGTAATCGTTCCCCATTGTTGCTAGAATTTTATCAGCGCTACCTCGCTTGTGGCAACGTCTCGCTATTCGTGGACGAAGTCTCAAGTCGATACGCGCAAGGGACGCTCGAAAGGCTAACGCGTCACCAAAGTGCGAACGTGCGTCGCGCAGCGGTGGTTGCACTTGGTTTGATCGGCGATTATCGTGCGAATCAAACCCTTGCGGACGCTCTGGTCGACCCCGACGAAACCACCGCCATCCTTGCCGATTGCGCCATTCGTTCCGTGTGGAAGAGAGACGAAACTTTAGAGGATCAAAAGAATCTCCAAGCGTGCATCGATCTCAACCAAGCTGGCGAGAGCGAAAATGCCGTATTGGGAGCCACTTATCTCCTCCAAAAAACCCCCGGCTTTGCGGAAGTTTGGTTCCAAAGAGGGCGCGCGTGGTTCGATTTGGGGAATTTCAAAGCCGCAAAGGCGGATTTCCAAAAAACGTTGGAGTTAAATCCGCACCATTTCGAGGCGAGTGTGATGCTGGGCTACGCCTTCATGGAGTTAGGCGACGCACCTCAAACGCTCGAAGCGTTCCGACGCGCCCTCCGAATGAACCCTGGCTTGCGCGAGGCGCGCCCCAAAATGAGACGAATCCAAAGAACTCTCAAAAATCAATATTATTCCTATTAGCTCCCGTTTAGTTCCCGCGTGATTCTCGGTTTTGTCTGCCGTTGGAGTTACGCACCACGGCGGACAAAACCGGAAATTTCAACGAGAAGTATTATAATCCACTCTGCGCATAGATGCACACGCACCGGGCAAGTATTCGTCCGTGTGCGTGTGGAATTCACTCCCCTGCCGAAGGTTCCGCTCCTCCATGACGCGCTGAATCTCCAAGAGAATCGCGGCTTTTTGGAGTACCCACTCCGGCGCAATGAGACTCTCCCGCGCGCACTCGCCCGTGAGACGATGTATCACCCAATGAGGAGGAAAGTGTGTGAGGGCATAAATTGCCCAATCGACAAACTCGGAGAGAGAAATCGGCTCAAACTCTCCTCTTTCGTACATCTTCTCTAGCGGTGCGTCGCGCTGAATGTAGAGAGAATGGATTTTGACCCCTTGAATATCGTGCCGTGTGACGAACTCCACGGTCTTTTCCATGTGGGCGCGCGTCTCGCCGGGAAGTCCAAAGAGCAGGTGCGTCACGACGTCGATATCGTGCCGGCGCAACACTTCGACAGCGCGCGAAAATACGACACTCGGGTACCCTCGATTGATTCTCTGGGCCGTTTTGTCGTCGGAGGTTTGGAGTCCTAATTCGACCCACACGCGGTAGTTTTTTCGGTATTTCGACAACAACTTCGCCACTTCTTCATCAATACAATCAGGGCGCGTCCCAATTGCCAACCCGACGATGGAATCATAAATGAGAGCGGAATCGTACTTTTGCTCCAACTCTTCGACTGGCGCGTAGGTGTTTGTGTAGTTTTGAAAATAAACGACGAACTTCTCGGCTTTATGTTTTCGCACGGCTTTTTTCATCGCATCGTCGATTTGGTTGCGAATTCCGCTTGCGGAGATGAAGTCGCCTGCCCCTCTTGGGCCACAAAAGATGCAGCCCCCCCGACCGCATTTTCCATCGCGATTCGGACACGTGAAACCACCATCGACGCAGAGTTTATGACACTTGCACCCGAAAATATCGCGATAGTAGTGACTCAGATCGCGATAAGGTTTGTTCTCTTGAGGCAACGGGGTTTGGTGGCCATTTTGACGACCATTTCGTCTGCGTATTCGAGGCATGTTTTTTGATAAAATAGTGCAGTATTCCTGCGAGAGACAAAAAATTAGTGGAAATTGAGGAAAATTCGCCCTCCTCCCCTTGTATATCGGCAATTATTTCGATATAATATAGGGAGTGGTTTGTACCGTTGTCAAAAAACAAGTAGCATACAGGAAATATTGCATGTCGCTTTTTGAAAAAATAAGCTCCCGAGTCTTCCAGCATGTGCATGGAAATCACCTCGTTTATAATACCTGTTGGGAAGATCCTCGTCTTGATCGTGTTGCTCTTGAACTCACGCCGGCGGATAACGTTCTCGTTATCACGAGCGCGGGCTGCAACGCATTGGATTATATTCTCGCGGGGTGTCGGCACGTTTATGCGGTCGATATGAATTTTCGACAGAATGCGGTTTTGGAACTCAAAAAAGCCGCCATCAAAAATCTCGATTACGAAGACTTCTTCCAACTTTTTGGGAAAGGGTACCATCCTAAGTTCAAGTCGCTTTATGCGGACACGCTTCGAGGGGCAATTCCAGAGGAATCGCGCGTGTTTTGGGACAAGAAAAAGTATTATTTCACCAAACCGAGACGCTCCTACTACATGAACGGAACGTCAGGGTATTTCGCTCGATGGATCAATCGCTACATCAACTACATTGGGCGAGTGCGTGAGCCAATCAATCGTCTGCTTGAAGCGAAAAGTATCGAGGAGCAGCAAAAAATTTATCGGGAGTCGCTTGAGAAACGTTTTTGGACGCCCTCCATGCGATTTTTCCTCAATCGCGACACGACGCTTTCCATGCTTGGAGTCCCACGTGCGCAGAGGTATCAAGTCGAATCTCAATACAACGGACAGATCGTCTATTTCATGAAGGACTGCCTCGAGGCGGTGTTGTGCGATTTGCCCATCCAAGACAACTACTTCTGGCGCGTCTACGTCACGGGGGAGTACACGAAAGAATGTTGTCCTGAGTATCTGAAGGAGGAGAACTTCTCGCGTCTGAAGGATGGACTTGCCGACGAGGTGACGACGTACACCGACACGGTACAAGGTTTCTTGGAGAAGCACGACGTTGAAGTCTCGCGTTTCGTTCTACTCGACCACATGGATTGGCTCGCAAGCCATTTGTTCCCCGCCCTCGTCAGCGAGTGGGAGTGGATATTGAAGCGCGCGGCTGAGAATACGCGTATCATTTGGAGAAGCGGCGGGATGAAGACCGACTTTCTTGAGAGAGTTGAGTTGGAGTTCAACGGGCAAAAAGAAAAACTCGTCGATCATCTCAAAATGTATCCCGAGTTGGCAGCGGAATTGCACCAAAAAGATCGCGTCCATACATACGGCAGTTTCTACATTGCCGACTTGGTGAAATAGCGAAGCAAAAAGGTGCCGTGCCGGATTTTATAATACTTCTCGTTGAAATTTCCGGTACCGTCCGCCGTTGGAGCGACACACCACGGCTCGCTAAACGTTGCGAAAACGGGAATTTTGTAGGAAAACGGGCATAAAAACAATCCCGCGACGCGGGGGGAGGGGGGTATGTCTAAAAATCGCAACGCATTTACGCTCGTCGAATTGTTGGTCGTCATTGCGATCATCGGAATGCTGGTGGGGCTGCTCCTTCCTGCTGTTCAGCAGGCACGGGAGGCGGCTCGAACCATGCAATGCTCGAACCACCTCAAACAGATGGGACTGGCTGCCATGAATCACGAAAGCTCGAACCGATTCCTCCCCTCTGGCGGCTGGCTCTACACGGTGGATGGCGACCCCGATATGGGTTTTGGTGCCGCTCAACCTGGCTCGTGGCACTACAATCTCCTTCCGTATCTTGAAGCTACCTCACTCTGGCAGTTGGGCTTGGACGGGAACAAAACAGCAGACTCCACGATTAAGGAGGCGAACGAGACGCGGTCGAAAATGTCGCTCCCGCTCTTCAATTGTCCTTCTCGTCGAGCGGCAATTCCGTATTATGCGGAAGGTGGGTGTGGAGTCAATAGCAATGCGTATACGGAGAAAAAAGCCGTCAAAGGGGACTACGCTGGCTGCACGGGGACGCAATGGCTCTATAAATCCATCAATTCTTACTCGGCTGGTCTCGAGCTTAGCCCCACCTCGTTAGGCTACAAGTCGACGGAATCCGGCGTCGCTTTTGTCGCGAGCAGCATCACGATGGGGGAGATTCGGGACGGAGCCAGCAACACCTTTTTATGTGGGGAAAAGTATCTTCGCGCGGATCGCTACACCCCCTCATCCTCGACCGACACATATGGAGGCGGTGACGACCGCTGCCTTTGGAACGGATTCGATAACGATACACTCCGTCGCGCGGGGGCGAGCCATCTCCCCTACCAAGACCGGATTGGTTCCGATTATGATTATCTCTTCGGAGGTCCGCACTCCGGCTCGCTCGGCATGGGAATGGCGGACGGCTCCATTCATCGACTTTCGTACAGCGTTGATGGTGAAATTTGGCAGAATCTTGCCAACCGAGCCGACGGAAACGCCGTTGCGCTGCCGTAGTGCGTCTTCAAATTTGAGCGGATGTTGGGAAAAATGCGGGCGTTGGGGAGATTCGGGGGAATTTGGCAAGATTTTGTCCGAAGATATTCCCCTTGGCGTAAGCTCCGAGGCAATACACTCGCGCTCTTTTGCCCCCTTGACAAAGATTTGTGGTTCGCTATAATAGTTGTCTTGGGTTGGTGTGTTTTATAGAAACGGTTTCTGGATACTTCGCGAACGATCATTTTTTATATTCGAGATACTTTTGCCCTCCGGGGTTTTTTCACTTTATTATGAGTTTTTTTTCTGACTTAAAAATCGTTTATCACATGGTCTTCACGCGTGGCAAGGGAAAGAGTCACGCAGAACGACTGGATAATTTCTATTCCGGGCAGATGAACGATTACGATAATTTCCGAAAGCGGCTTTTGCGCGGCAGAACGGAGATGATGAATTCCGTCCCCGTGAGTGATGGTGCCGTGTGGGTCGATATGGGGGGGGGGACAGGCGCGAATCTCGAAAACATCTGCGATAAAATCCCTACGCTCAAAAGCGTCTACATCGTCGACTTGGCGTCCTCTCTTCTGGAGGTTGCTCAAAAACGCGTCGAGGAACACCAGTGGGAAAACGTTCATATCCAAAACGACGACGCTACCACCTTCACCCCTCCAGAGGGGTATGCTGACATTGTCACGTTTTCGTACTCGCTCACGATGATTCCTGATTGGTACGCGGCGATGGACAACGCGCTGCGGATTCTCAAGCCTGGCGGCGTTATTGGTGTGGTTGATTTCTACGTTGCGCGAAAATGGCCGGACGAGAAACATCGAAAACACAGTTGGTTCACGAGAAACTATTGGCCCGTGCATTTTTCCACGGACAACGTCTTTCTCTCCCACGACCATGTGCCGTATTTGCACAGGAACTTCGAGCCAATCGAGTTTCAAGAGCATTATGCCAAAGTGCCGTATATTCCGATTATTCGTGTGCCGTACTATATTTTCATTGGGCGAAAACCTCTCGAAATGGATGGCGACGCGCAATGAGTGCGTTGGAGGAGAGCCAACGTCGGTGCGCCGAAATCACGCGCGCGGCGGGGTCTAATTTCACTTGGACGTTTCGTTTTCTCCCAAAAGAGAAGCGCGAAGCGATGGTGGCGATCTACGCCTTCATGCGCACGGCAGACGATTTGGTGGTTGATTTGGCGGATGATTTGGCGGAAAATCCCGCCCAACCGGCTGGTGACTTCGTCGACTCCGAGACGCTCCGAGACGAAAAAAAACGGCGTTTGTCCCTTTTTCGCCGCGCGTTTGAGGAGTATTGCGCGCATGAACAACCCTCCGTTGAATGGGAACGTGAGCGGGCTGGCGAGTGTTTCACCCTGCCGCCGGAGAAAATTATGCCGCCAGAGAAAACGATTTTCCCTGCGCTCGAGGATGCGGTGCGTCGTTTTTCGATCCCATGCGCGTACTTTAGGGACGTGTTGGACGGAATGGAGGCGGATTTAACGACCGCTTTTTATCGAACGCAGGCGGATCTCGAGAATTATTGCTATCGCGCGGCGTCGGCGGTCGGTTTGATTTGTCTCCATGTCTGGGGCGTCGACCCGGAGAAAATTGCGCCTCATGCGGACTCCGAGGAATTCCGCGCTGCCGTTGCTTGTGGGAAGGCGCTTCAATGGACGAATATCCTCCGCGACGTGCGAGAGGACGCACTCCGTGGGCGCGTTTATCTTCCCCTCGACGATTTTTCCTGTTCGTCTCGTGATTTTGAAGAAAAAAGAAACCCGAATCAGCACGACGATCGCGCTCCCGACCTTCTGCGCCACATTCTTCACGCAGCCGAGACGCGGAACTATGCCGTGTGGGAAAGTGCGATCCAAACAAATCTCTCGAGAGCGGCAAAATTCTACCAAACGGCACGAGGGCTTGGGGAATCGATTCCGGCGCCGTCGAGACGCGTGTTTTTTCTTATAACGAACACCTACTACGGCATATATCAAAAAATAGACCGCGCCCCAGCGACGATACTTGAAAAAAGGGTGCGGCTCAATGCGTTTGAGAAGTTGCTTTGCGTTTGGAGAAGCGGAAAATCCACTCAGCCACCGAAGTGAAACTTTGTGTGTCCCTCAGGCTGATTCCCCGCGCGATTCTCGATGCGCGCCCCGGTACGACTTTCGTCTCCTTGGATTTGGTGCGAGTTGAGTACAACGCCATCCTCCGATTGGAAGTAGGACAACGGCTCATCTTTCTTGCTCGAGCTTGGAGCGCCAACGACAATCTTGGGCGCAGGCGTGAGGATCGGCGCGTTTTTGTTTTCTGGAGCCGGAAGATCTTTCGTGAGAAGACGAAGCCCCAAAATAATACACACCAGCCCCGCAAGCGTCATAAAAATGAGACCAAATTGCATTGCGCGCGAGTAGCTCTTATCTTTTTCCACGTACTTGGACATGGGCGTTTTCCTTCTTCCTAATCGACCAAAAACGACATTTCTACCCCGCCTATCTCGACGAGTCGTTGGATTTATCGACCCTCCGCCCGAGAAACTTGAAGAAGTTTCCAAGGAAGTTGGCGAAAAAACTCATTTGGGAGGGAGCGCGCGCGGAGCCGACAGGCGCAAAATAAAACGCTCCAAAAGAAGACGTTCTGGCAGCGGGCTGTCTCCTTTGAGGTCAAAATCCAAGTCGACAATCCATTGGAGCAAATTTTCGCCACGCACACGACCCAATCGGCGCAAATGCGTCTGCGTCTTTTGAATCACGTATCGATTGACGCCCGCTTCGCTCAAAGCCGCCGCCACATCGACACGCCGCCCCTCTTTCTCTGCCGAGAGAATGATTCTCGTCGCGGCAGCCAAACGCCGAAGATTGCTTGAAATTTGGGCTAAAATTGCAATCGGCGCCTCGCCTGCGTCGAGAAGTTGCCCCAAAAAGAGAAGCGCCTCCGCCGTCCGTCCCTCAAGTGCGCTATCTAAAAGCGCCCAAACGGTCTGCACGCGCCACGCTCCGCAATGTTTTCGAATCGTCTCAGGCAGAACCTTTGTTCCCTTCTCAACGACCAATGCGAGCTTCGCGAGTTCCTGATCGAGCAACCCCATCTCGCCCCCGATTTGTTCGACCAACAAGATCGCAGCCTCGGGCACCACGTCGAGACGATACTCATTTTTAGCGCGCGAGAGTACCCACTTATTCAACTCTGGCGCAGACGGTGCCTTGCAATCGACGAGAAGAGCCGACCCGGCGAGAATTTTGTACAATCGCGTGTTCGACGCAAACGTCTTCATCTCCAAAACGAGCGTTCCGGTTTCGGCCGGCGCGTCGGCGTATTTCTCCAACTCCGTCTTGAAACGCGAGACGAAATCGTCCGCATCGTTCACGAGAATGAGTCGTTGGCTCGGACCAAACATCGAGAAGGTGGACAACTCCTCCTCGGCGCGCTTCCACTCAGCAGAACTCCCTTCCAAAACAGACAATTCGGCGTCGGGCCACACACGCCCCAGTCGCAAGAGGACGGAGCGGCGCAAAAATGCCTCGTCCCCAAACACGACGCAAATGGGCGTCAGAGGGAATTTTTTCGGGTCCGCAAGCCATCGCAGACCGGGCGTCAGGGACGCATCCGAGGGGAAATCTTTTTTTGCCATCATGAGAAACGGCGCTCCTTTTGTTTTTCGTGATTTTGCGACACCTTGCGAAATGGGAAACAATTCCCAAGTGGCTCGTCAATCACGTGATTATAGCAAACGATCGACCTTTCGTCAAGTAGCTCACGCAGGCGAAAGAGGTTTTTTCGAAAAACGTGCGAGCGTGGTGTATCGCTCCAACAGCGGAACAAAAACGGATTTTTCAACGCAATGTACCATAAAAACCCAAGAAGGGAAATTTTTTCTCTTTTTTTCGCTGCGTTTCATTGACAAAAAACGCATTTGAGGTAAAATAGGCACGACTTGTTCTCGAATTTCCGTTCAAGTTGTGTACTTACGACGCATTTATATAGAAGGAAGTATTGATGGAGCCTGATTGGAGTGATTTTCGAAAACGATTAGAATCTTCGAAGAGGATTTTGATCTCGTCCCACGTGAAAATCGACGGCGACGGCTTAGGCTCGGAGTTGGCGCTTCTCCATGCGCTCCGGCGTTTGGGGTATGAAGCGACGGCGCTCAATCCTGGTTTTCCGCCGGAGACGTTTCGTTGTTTGGGACGCGACTTCGACGAAATTCGGGTTTATACGGATTCTCCTTCGGAATCGGACGTCGACGCGAGTCGCATCATGTCGCGCGAAGAGGCGCTGACGTACGACACGCTTATTATCGTGGACACGTCCGCGCGTCCCCAACTCCAAAAAGTTGTGGAGTTGACGCAGGAGCCGAGTATTCAAACGCTCATTATCGATCATCATGCGTTGAGTGAGACGCTGACGCCGTACAATTATTCGGATTCCGACGCTCCAGCGGCGGGCGCGCTCGTTATGGATCTCTTGGAGTTTTTAGGGACTCCCTTGGATTATCGCGAGAGCAACGACGTTTGGAGCATTGCCGAGCTGCTTTTTTTTGCCATCGCGACTGACACAGGTTGGTTTCGTTTTTCGTCCACAAGACCGAAAACGTTCCTTCAGGCGGCGCGTCTCGCTCAGTCGGGCGCTTCGACTGATCTTTTGTATTCGTACGCCTACGAGAATTATTCTCCCGCGCGGATTAAACTTTTGAGCGTCGTCACGACGAACGCTCAGTTGTTTTGCGAGGGAAAAGCGGCTTTCTCGTGGATATCGAATGAGGATTTTCGTCGTTTCAACGCAACGTACAACGAAACGACGGACCTCGTCAATACGATGTTCATGACGAAAGGCGTCGAGGTCGCCCTCCTTTTCTCCGAGTTGGAAGGAGGAAGCGTGCGAATCGGCTTCCGAAGCTGCTGCGATTTTGACGTCGCGGCTATTGCGGCTGCCTATGGTGGTGGCGGACACAAAAATGCGGCGGGTGCCACGTTGGATATTGGCTTGAAAGAAGTCATGGAACAAGTCGTAAGTAGAATTCACAAACAGTTGAAGACAACCATTTAAAATAAGGAATCTCACATGGAAAAAGAGAAGAATGACTCGCAGGAGAAAACAACCTGCGCGTGTGGAAGCACGAGCGAGTTGCCGACGGGACGACGTTGCTTTATCGCCCAAGCTGGCGCGGTGGCGCTCTCGGCTGCGGCAGTCTCGCCTGCCGTTTTGTCCGCAATGACGACTGTTTTGACTCCCGTTGTCTCGAAAAAAGAGGGCGGTGGAGAGAAGCTCTATCGCGTCGCGAACGTTTCGGATATCCCTGAGGACGGCGCGCCGCTTTTGATTGCAATCTCCGACGACCGAATTGATGGTTGGGTGAAGCAAGAAAACATCTCCGTCGGTGCGATTTTCGTCCGACGCAACGAGAAGAACGAGCTTCAAGCGTTCCAAGCGATTTGCCCTCACGCAGGCTGTCCCATTGAGTACAAGAACAATCGTTTCGAGTGTGGGTGCCACTCCGCGTTCTTCACGCTCAACGGCGAGAAGATCGAGGAAAAAGGGCGTCCATGCCCCAGCCCGCGAGCGATGGACACGCTCGAAGTTTCCCTCGCGGATGATGGCGGCGTGATGGTGAAATTCCTTCGATTCAAAGAGGGAATTAAAGAAAAGATTGCCGAAGGGTGATGAGGAATAGGATAAGTACAAAAATCGAAACATAGATAATATCAAAGGATACACATGATCAAAAAATTTTTTAACTGGCTGGATGATCGAACGGGTCTCCTCTCTTTCTTGAAAGTCGTTGGAGAGCGGCGTTGGATCAAGTCCCTCATGGCGCTCAAGGTGTGGCCTGCGCTCATGCTCTTTTTGGTTGTCGTGCAGGCTATCACGGGATTCATCCTCTGGATGCACTATAGCCCCGGCTCCCGTTCCTCCTACGAAAGCGTCTACTATATCCAAAACGTCCTCTGGGGCGGCTGGCTCGTTCGTGGTCTCCATCACGTCTCCGCGCAAGTTTTCGTCGCAGCGGCGATTTTGTACGTCCTCAAACAAATCTTTTTCGGACTCTACAAAGCGCCGAGAGAGGTCGTGTTTTGGCTCTCGCTCATCATCTTCTTCTTCGGATTGGGGGCGTGTCTCACGGGAGACCTTCTCGCTTGGACGCAAAATGGCTACGGCGCCACCATGGTGCGCGTCAAGTATCTCACCCAAGTTCCGATCGTCGGACAGATGCTTTTCGAGCTTGCGGTCGGCGGAGGAACCGTCACGACGCTCACGATCACGCGATTTCTCGCTCTGCATATCGGTGTTTTTGCCGCTGGCGTGATTGGTCTTTTGATCTTCCATGCCGTGTGCGATGCGCGCGCGGAGAAAAAGGTGCTGGACGAAGACCTCGCGTCGGGGAAAATCACGATTCCCGCGCAAAACGAGAAAAGCTGTGGTGGTTGTCGATCCACCGGTATCGCAAGGTGGTGGTCGTGCCAAGCGGCTATCAATTCGCTTGTCTGCCTCATCGCGATGGTGCTGATCCTCTTTTTTGTCTATGGGCACAGTTTCAATAATTTCGGCGCGTACTCCGAAACAACGCTCGAGTCTGGCGAAGTGATCAATCCAGGACAGCATCTCGGCGCGCCTCTTGGACCACCGGCAGACACCGACCCCACGATCCCATTTGGCACCGCGCGTCCTGAGTGGTCGTTCCGTGGTTTGTACCAATACGCCCTCTTTTTCTCCGGGTCCATTTCGGAATTCATCCTGATTTTCTGCATTCCGACGGTCGTTTTGGGCGTGATTTTCCTCATGCCTTTCATTGCGCGCGTGCGTTTTGGGCATATTTTCAATGTCGCGTATATTTCGATATTCAGCATTGTGATGATTTCGCTCACGATGATTTCCTATCAAAACGATGCCGACAATGCGGACTTCCAACAGACAGAACGCGAGGCGCGCGAGACTGCCGCCCGGGTGTTTGAGTTGGTTCACGCCCGTGGTGGTTTCACGAGCGAGGGGGCGTTGGCGATGCTCAAAAGCGATTGGAAGACGCAGGGGAAGGTGCTTTTCAAGCAGCATTGCGCCACGTGCCATCAGTTCGCGCCGAAAGACGAGAAGGCTGTTGGTCCGTATTTCCGCTTGGAGGAACCGACCGCTCCCAACATTTATGCGATGCAGACGAAAGAGTGGATGGCTGGGTGGATGGATCCCGAGACGATCCGGTCGTCAAATTATTATGGCTACAAAGATTCGCAGCTCGTGAAGGGCGAGATGGTCAAATTCCTTCGACAGGATCTCCCGGAGATTTTCGATTTAGAGGATCCCGAGGAAAAAGCGGACGTGGAGCGCATGATCGGATTGGTCACGGAGACGCTTGTGGCGGAATCTGTTCTCGCCGCGCCGAGAGAAAGGACGCCGGAGGGGAAACCTGTTGGTATTAGCGAAGAGGCGCTCGAGGCGTACGACATTCTATCGTGCAGCAATTGTCACGAATTTTATCACTTTGGTGGCAACACAAAAACCGGGCCTTCTCTCACGGGCTACGCTTCCCGCGACTGGCTGAAGAAGATGATTGCCGACCCGACGCCTTTCTTTAAAACGAACGACAAGATGCCGATCTATTATCAAGAGGGATCGGATCAAAATCGTCTCACGCTTGAGGAAATCGACATGGTTACGGAGTGGATGATTCAGACGCGATAGCAGGTCTCGCTTTGTATCCGCCGTTGGAGCTTGGCACCACGGCTTGCAAAACGTCGCGCAAAACGGGAATTTTAAACGACGATGAGTATAATAATACTTCCTTGTTGAAATTTCCGGTGCCGTCCGCCATTGGAGCTACGCACCACGGCTCGCAAAGCGTCGCGTAAAACGGGAATTTTAAAGGAGAACGAGTAAAAATTTGAACGCCCCCCGGCTCAGCAGCTCCATGGGGGGCTGCAAATTGATGTTGCGCAAATAGGCGAAATTCATCAAGTTTTTCTCGTTGGTAGGCGTCGGTGTTTCAAATTTTGGTGGCTGACCCGCCGAGCCGAGAACGGAGCGAAGCGGAGTTCTGGATGAAGCGCCGAGCGATTCTGCCACCCATCCAGAACTCTGGGCTGCGCCCTCCGTTCACGGCTCTGGAAGATACTGAAAATGGTTTTCGTGCGGTATTTTGAGAAATCAAAGATTTGAGGTGCGTTTTGAGGGTGTTTTGTGATATGCCTATTTTTGCGAGGTTGTATGATTATGGATTTTTTCAAAGTGTTTTAGTCCGCTATTCGTAAAAAATGACATGTTGGGTCAAAATAGGGACCTGACGCATTTCACCCTTTTGCACTTTTTGATTCTTTTTAGTGAAAAAAATGCGTTTTTTTGATGTTTTTTGCGATCGAATGTTTTTTCTAAAAGCGGGTTTTAGGGCGGAATTTCCGCAGCAGGATTGATATGCGTTAAATTAATTGTTTTTGACATGGTTTTGACATTTGTTTCACACCTGTTTTTATGCACTCAAACGCATTTGTACGGAAAGCGGACTAAAACATCGGGCTTTTTGGACGATATTATTTTGAGACCGTATTTTTCGCTGTCTATCGCCAAATGTGAAGTTTTTTCTATGAGAAAATGCAAAAAAGTGGGTAAAATGGGCGGTTATTTGAATTCGTGATTTTGAGGAAGCGCTTTCAAACTTTCCTTCAGACCACTTTTGACACGTTCGCGACCGTCGATGGGTTGGCAAGATGTGTGGGAAACGAAAACCTTCGTCCCCCAAATGGGTACCCACTAAATTTGAAGGTACCCCCGCTCCGAGGGACAGAACCGGTACTCCTGTACAAAATGAGAATATCGTGTATAATGAAGTACCTGTTGTTTTTATACTCATCGTACGTTAAGATATAGGTTTTCTCGAAAATTGGAGAGTCGTGGTGCCTGGCTCCAATGACGAACAAAACTGAAATTTTTCACGAGAAGTATTACAACAGGGTGCCGATTCGTGGGAGTCGGTTTGTGGTAGCGTGTTGTCACACTTGGAAAATGAGTTGATTGAGAGAATGATGGAAAAAAACCCTGTTGGAGAGAAGATTCGTATTCAGCGCGAACGATTGGGACTTTCTTTGGACGAGTTGGCGCAGAAAAGCCAGTGCTCGGTCTCGCTTTTGGAACGTTTGGAGGCGGGGGCGCTTGTTCCGTCACTTACGCCGCTTCTCAATATTGCCCGAGCGCTTGGTGTGCGGCTGGGGACTTTTTTGGATGACTCCCAAGAATTCGGTCCCGTTGTGGCACGGAAAAAGAACTGCCATGAAGACCGTGTCGTCCGGTTCTCTGGTTCCATTGCGGAAACGAACGACGAGAAAAAGAGCGCCCTTGATTTTGCCCCACTTGCCTCAGACAAAGTCGATCGACACATGGAGCCATTTCTCATCGACGTCCGTCCGACGACGGGCACGGCGGAACCCAGTTCTCACGAGGGGGAAGAGTTCCTGTATGTGTTGGAGGGGGAGTTGGAGATCAACTACGGTCAAGAAACCTATCTGCTCCAGACCGGAGATAGCATTTATTACGACTCCATCGTGCCGCACCACGTGCATGCTCCGGCGGGAGGATATGCGCGAATTTTGGCGGTGGTGTATGCTCCTTTTTGACGTCGGGAGGGTTCATCAATGTTAACGTATACAGTTCACCCACGGTTTGGCGAGACGGATCAGCTTGGGCACGTTCATCATCTCTCCATTCCTTCGTGGTTTGAGGAGGCGCGGAATCCTATTTTTCGCTGGTTCAATCCGGATTTCTACATTCCCGCCTGGAATTTAATCCTCGTGCGAATTGAGGTGGATTATGTCGGACAGGTTCATTTCTCTGACTCAGACGTTGAGATTCGCTCGTGGATAACGTACATTGGCAACACATCTTTTCACGTTGCCCATGGTGCGTATCTTCCCGACGGTCGCTGTGTTGCTTTGGGAGGGGTTGTTCTTATCCATTTCGATTTTGACAATCAGAAACCGATTCCGATTCCCGAGTCGATTCGGCAAATTTTGGAAGAACATTACGACGAAAACGCGCCGTACAAGATGGCGATCCATCATCATTGACGCGTTTTAGGCTGTCGTGTGGGGGCGGCGCCGGAAATTTCAAGCGGATTTTCCTTTTTATGGGCAAATTTCCTCTTGCGGCTTGACATCAGCGGGAAAATCTGCTAGAATACGAGCGTCCGTTTCGCTCTTTTCGCGGGTCGGACGAAAGTTTTTGAATGGTTCGTTGTATACTCGCCTTAAGGAGAAGAACATGTCTTCCAAAAAATCAGTTTCCCGCCGAATGTTCATAAAAACGACGGCAGCGGCAGCGTCGATTTGCGCGCTCCCTTTTGTCTCGGCGCAATCGCTCAGTGCAAACGATAAAATCCGCCTCGCCGTGATAGGTCTGGGTGGTCGAGGACTTTCCCTCGCGCACACGTTTGCCGAGATGCCCAATGTTGAAATCGCCGCTGTTGTGGATCCCGACTCGATTCGAGTGGAGAGAGCCGCCACTCAGATCAAGGAAAAACATGACACCGACGTCCTTAAATTCAAAGATGCTCGCCTTGCGATGGACGACAAAAATGTTGATGCCGTTGTGGTCGCGACCTGCAACCATTGGCACTCCCTCATGGCGGTCTGGGGGTGCCAAGCTGGGAAACACGTGTATGTCGAGAAGCCGTTGAGCCACACTCTCATGGAGGGGCGCAGGTGCATCGAGGCGGCAAGCCGTGCCAAAGTGTGCGTTCAGCATGGAACTCAGAATCGAAGCAACGCCGACTGGGCGCGAGCCGGGGCGGCATTCCGTGCGGGCAAATATGGCACGCCACTTGCCGTCCATGCGTTCGCGCATCGTCCACGACCAAGTTTGGGCTTCAAGCCCGCCGTCGATCCGCCGGAGTATTTGGATTGGGATTTGTGGCTCGGTCCGGTCGAGATGGTTCCGTATCATGGCAACTTGGTCCCCTACAATTGGCACTGGTTTTGGAACACTGGCAACGGAGAAATCGGCAACAACGGCGTCCATTATTTCGATTTATGCCGTTGGGCACTTGGTGACCCCATGGCGCACCCGACGAATGTCGTCTCCTTTGGAACCCGTTTCGTGAACGACAAAGCGAATGGGTACAAAGACCAAGCCGAGACGCCTAACATGCAGGCGGCAGTTTTCGACTTCAACGGGATTCCGTGCATTTTTGAGGCTTGCGCCCTCCGCTCGAAGAATTGGACGCCGTACGAAACGGCTTGGCTCCACACCTCGGATGGGCATTTTGAAGGCCCCAAAACCTTCGTCTCCAAGTCCGGGGAGCGCGTGAAAGTCGAATTTGATGGAGAAGTCAAACTTCCGCAGGAGGGTGGGCACCAAGTCAACTTCATCGAGTGTATGCGCAACAACACGCCCGACAAACTCAACGCGCCTGTCGAGGCGGGGCACTATTCCGCCTCCGTGTGCCACCTCGCGAACATCTCATACCGACTGGGCGAAACGTCCACGTGGGACAAATGCTGCGCTGCCGTGGAGAGCGCGCCGATCTTGCCAGAGAGGCTCGAAGTGATTCGTCGCAACATGGAGGACGTTTTGACCGGCATCGATCTTCAGAAGGACGTCTCTTTCACCCTTGGCAAGAAGGTCTCCATCTCGTCCGCCACCGAGACATTCGACGGCGAGCCAGAAGCGAACGCGCTTGCAGCCACGCCAGGTCGAGGAGACTACAGGTACTAAACGCCCTTTTTTGAATACTTCTCGTTAAAATTCCCGATTCCGTTCGCCGTTGGATCTGTGCACAACAACTCGCAAAACGGCGTGTGAAACGGGAATTTCAGCGAGAATGAGTATAGGGTACGGTGAGTATATTTGAGCGTTTGTATGAAGGCTCAATGTATTGGTCCGTGTTTCTGAAAAAGTCGTTTGAGTGCAAAAAAACGCGCGCGAAACGCTTTGTATAGTATTGAATCTCAAACGCAATCGCTTTTTGAGCATCCTGGCTGCTTTTTTCCTCTTACCCCCTTTACGCTTTCCTTTTTTTTGTTATACTTCCGTCTGTTTTGTGTTTGTTGTGGCTCTGTGCGATTGCGCCCCTCCAATATCCCCCGGTATCCCCCATAGATTATTCCTATGCTTCGGACTTTTTGTTTGCCAAATGGACTCGTCGTTCTTGCGGAAACGCTCCCTCAGGCGCAGTCCGTCGCGTTCGTCTTTTCGATTCGAGCGGGAAGCGTATACGAAAGCCGCCACACGGCGGGACTTGCCTCTTTCGTTTGCGAGATGATCCTCCGTGGGACGCAGTTGCTGGATAGTCGAGCTTTTCTCGAAACGGTCGATCGAATTGGAATCGTGCGCTCGGAATCCGTCTCCACGCTCAACACGGATTATTGCGCGGCGATGCTTGCTGAGAATCTTGAGTCCGCGCTTCGGCTTTATGCCGACCTTTTGAGACGCCCAAGCTTGCCTCGACACGAGATGGACGCAGGGCGACGCGTTCTTCTTCAGGAGATTCTCGCGGCAAAAGACGACCCAGAATATCGATTGGGGAGGGCGATCAACGAGCAATTCTACGGGTTCCACTGGGGACACTCACCCGATGGGGACGATGAGTCGGTCTCTCGCATCTCATGGGAGGATATCCTCGGTTTTTATGAGGCGTTTTATCGACCCAACAAAACCATATTATCGATTGCGGGGGCGTTCGATCTCGATCGTTTGGAGTCGCTCCTCCTCGAGCTTTTCGGCGATTGGGAAGCGCGCCCGGCTCCCGATCTGCCGCCGATTGTTCCTTCGCGCGGGCTGCGGCACATTCCGTTTGATTCGAGCCAAACCCACTTGGGGCTTGCGTGGGAGCTTGTCCCTATTTCGCATCCGCAATTCGCCTTGGCGCGGGCGGGAGTTCAAATCCTCGATGTTCGACTCTACGACGAGGTTCGCGAGAAACGAGGGCTTGCCTATTCGATCGACGCGACCTGCCACCTTTTTCCTCAGGCAGCGGGGGCTATTTGCACGGCTGCCACGCGGGCGGAGTTTGCGCTCCAAACCCTCCAAATCATTCGCGACGAAGTGGAACGCCTCAAAGACGGTGTCTCGTTGGAGGAGTTGAGCGCGCTCAAAGTCCGTCGTCGTTCGGATATCATCATGCTCCGCGAGTCCGCCTCGTCGTGGGCAGCCGGCAATTTGATGGATTGGGTGTATTTGGGGCGCGTCCGCGACATGGAGGAGATTCTCGACTCGATTCGGAACCTCTCACTCGAAGCGCTCAACGAGTACCTTCGCCAGCACGAAATAGAAAGCGCCATCCTCTGCACGTTGGGGAAGAAGGAGCCAAAGATTCCTCCCAATATACGGCAATTTTGCCGCACAAAAGACCTCTAAAATCAGACAAACGCTGCCGCATACCCTTGTTTTTTGCGAAAAATGGTGTAAAATACCCCCCAATTATTCGTTGGTGTTTTGGCAATGCATTGTCGTTTGTCGACGGGCTGCCACCGTTTCATTCGGTCATTTTTCATTTTTTCGAAGGAGTATCCAACATGCAACAATATGTGGAATCAGTGATGGCGCAGGTCAAAGCGCGCAATGCGGGAGAACCCGAATTTCATCAAGCCGTACACGAAGTTCTCGAGACGATCGTGCCTGTTTTGGAGAAGCACCCTGAGTTCATCAAGGACAAAATCGTCGAAAGACTTGTCGAGCCGGAACGCCAAATCATGTTCCGCGTCCCGTGGGTCGACGACAAGGGGGAAGTCCAAGTCAATCGAGGTTTCCGCGTTCAGTTCAACTCCGCCATCGGTCCCTACAAAGGTGGCTTGCGTCTGCATCCTTCGGTCTATCTTGGCATTATTAAGTTTCTCGGCTTCGAGCAAATCTTCAAAAACGCCCTCACGACCACGCCCATCGGTGGTGGAAAAGGTGGAAGCGATTTCGACCCCAAAGGAAAGTCCGATCGCGAAGTTATGGCGTTCTGCCAGAGTTTCATGACGGAATTGTGGCGCCACATCGGTCCCGACACGGACGTCCCCGCTGGCGACATCGGCACCGGTGCGCGCGAAATCGGCTACATGTTTGGACAATATAAGCGCCTCTCCAATTCTTTTACGGGCGTTCTCACGGGAAAAGGTCTTGAGTGGGGCGGATCGCTTGCAAGAACTCAAGCCACTGGCTACGGATTGGTCTACTACACCACCCGAATGCTCGCGGATGCTGGAACGGATTGGAATGGCAAAAAAGTCGTCGTCTCCGGATCCGGAAACGTTGCGATTTATGCCAACGAAAAAGCGACCCAACTCGGCGCAAAAGTGATCGCAATGTCCGACTCCAACGGCTACATCGTCGACGAATCGGGCATCGATCTCGCGTGCATCAAGGAGCTTAAAGAAGTCCGTCGCGCGCGCATTAAGGAGTACGTCGCGTCTCATCCGTCGGCTCAGTACGTCGAGGGCTGCCGAGGCATTTGGAGTGTCCCGTGCGACATCGCTCTCCCCTGCGCAACGCAGAACGAAATCAACGGCGACGAGGCGGCTATCTTGGTGAATAATGGCGTCAAATTCGTTGCCGAGGGCGCGAACATGCCGTCCACTCCCGAAGCGATCGCCACGTTCCAGGGAAGTGGAATTGCGTTTGGTCCCGCAAAAGCCGCAAATGCGGGTGGCGTCGCGACTTCGGCTCTCGAAATGAGTCAGAACAGCATGAGACTTGCGTGGACTTTCGAGGAAGTCGACGCGAAACTCCACGGAATCATGAACGCCGTATACGATCAGTGCGTGAATGCCGCCGACGCCTACGGACAGAAGGGCAACCTCGCTGCGGGCGCGAACATGGCGGGCTTCCTCAAAGTCGCCAAAGCGATGAGTGCGCACGGCGTCTGCTAGTTTTTCCAACTAGCCCAGCCTCCACGAGTGGGAGCAGCGAGAGACAAAACCTCTCCCGTTGCTCCTCATGTTTTTTCTTGACTTATACCGACGATTAAACGAACTTCTAACGCGAAGTATTATAAAGCACGATGAGTATACGAAACAAATTCACGAGTCCTCGGACATAGGTACGTCGGCTGGCAGGTTTTGGCGAAATCCAGAGTGTATTTGAGTACAAATCCCAAAAAATTCCAAAATTTTCGCGGTTTTTATGACCATTTTTGCCGCTGCGCTTCACCTCTTCATTTCTGCACGGGCGCTCAAATAAATCTGAGTGCGAGCATAAAGTGCCATGAGCATAAAATAGCCCCCGATTATTTCTCCAAATGCGCGGCGTCAAACTTCCCACAACCGGAACAACACGATTTTCAAGCGAAAAAGGAACCAAAAAATCGCCGCTCGTTAGGAAAATAACGATTGTTCGTTTGTAGAGATGTCGATAGAATACGAGAGAAATGCTTTGGTATTGACTAATGGAAGGCGGTTTTATGAATAGGAAAACACCCCAAAAACGTCGCGGCGTCCTCACTTTTGAGTGGATCCTGATTTTTGTCCTTTTGACGATTGGCATCGTCGGTGGTTTAGCGGCGGTACGAGATGCTACGATTTTGAAATTCGCAGACTCGGCAGAGGCCTTGGCGGCGGTGAATGCAGGGTACAGTGTTGAGGAATTCAAAAAGGAATTTACGCTTCCTGATAACACGACCACCGTCACGGTTTCCGCTCCTGCGATGAGTCATGAGAGCGACACGGTAACGATTGAGGTCAAGGCAGGCGCAGCCGCCACAACCTCGAAAACCACCACATTTCCATGAACCTAAACGGGAGAAAATCGCATGTGGAAGAGAATATGGACGGATTCCTCTGGCGTTTTGGCATTTGAGTGGACACTTATCCTCACACTGCTTGTCATTGGTATCATCGGTGGGATGTGCGCGATGCGCGACACGATCATCGTCAAAATGGCAGACGTGGCGGACGCGGCGGTTCATGTAAGTCACACCGTTTCGGCGACAGACAATCCTTACATTACGAAGGACTACAGCGACAATCCTTACATTACGAAGGACTACAGCGACGATAGTGGAGACACGACTGCGACTCCCTCTGCGCCGACCACATCAAGTGATGAAGGAAGCGGGAGTTGACCAGCATGATTATAACCCTTTTATTCACGATACCAGTTGTTGGGTTCATCTTGACCGCAGCGACGACGGACTGCCGATCGCGCCGGATTCCAAACTGGCTCACGGTTCCGACGGCAGCGGCTGGGTTGATTTTTCACCTCGTCCTCTTTGCCCTCCAATCTTTCGGGGTGCTCCAAAGCCCTCCCCCAGACGGTGGGTTGTGGGACGCGCTCTCCGCTCAGGTGTTAGGGATTGGGCTGTGGTCGATTGCTGGTTTCGTGGTGGGATTTTTGCTCCTTTTCGCGCCTGCTCTCCTTGGTGGCGGCGGGTTTGGAGACGTGAAAATGTTTGCCGCCCTAGGCGCTTGGCTCGGCATCTCGTGGACGATCATTTTGTTCGTCCTCACGATACTTTGCGCCGCTTTTTTGACGATCATTATCCTGATCGCTTCTGGTCCGCTCCAGACGATGCGTAAGGTTCGCAAGATGCAGAGGGAAGCAAAATCAGGAAGAGAGAAGAAATCGAAGAAAGCGAAACCGCGTCGGATGCTTCCGTTAGCGTTGCCAACGAGCGTCGCGGTCTTGATCTTCTTCGTCATTTTTTATAGTAACAATATTGCAAACTTTTGGAATTTTTTATAGTCGATCAGCCCCTCAAATAGACAACATTTGAGGGTGATTGGGGAGGATAGAACATGTCTACACCTGGTCCTACAACGGTTATGTTGGGCATTTGCGCGATTCTGTTTGGATTGGCAACTGCGTATGCCGTTCATGTAAAACTTAGCGAAAGCCCCGGGGGAATAGAGCCGATCAAGGCTCCGGAGGCAAAGCCTGCACCTGCGCAGCCGATGGCAACGGTCGTTTTTTCGAAAGTGAACATTCCGCCGAACACACCGCTCACGGAAGACAACCTTCAAACCTATCAAGTTCCTTTTGAGGAGCTCAAAGGTGCGTTCAAGGGAGCTTTCACGCGAAAGGAAATGCTCCTCGGACGAGTGACCAAGGTGATGGTCCCGGCAGTGAAAATGATCACGGAGAAGGAAGTTTATCCGCTTGGGGAAGTTCCCACGCTGGTGGAGAAACTGCGCGAGGGCGAAACTGCGCTCACGATCCCCGTGAGTGTCGTCACGTCGGTGGCGGGATATCTCCAGCCCGACTCTCTCGTCAATATTGCGCTCACGGTCTCTGGAGATTCCCACCCGGAACTCCCCGACAAGACGACCGTCACGCTCCTCAAAAACGTGCGTATATTGGCGACGAGCGAGGATTTGTTCCCCTACAATCCTTCAAGTTCGAAGAACATGAGCAATATCACGATCGCGGCTCCTCAAGATGTCGCCAACAAACTTATCGTTGCTCAGCAGTACGGAACGCTCAGCGTAACGCTTGCGCCGAGTACCGAGGGCGCGGAGTTGGAGGTGAATCAGCCGATGGAAGATCGGACGGCGCCATTGGATTTGTTCGGTTTGGAAGCTCCCGTTCCGGAGTACGATTGGAAGGTGTCCGCCGACATGTGGATTTCGACGCGCAAACGTACGAACCAATTCACAAACGCAGAGGTTTTGGAGTCCATCAACGCGACGCAAGTTGCCGACGGACTACCCACTTTGCGCAAGCTCCCGGCAACTCCAGAAGCGCTCCAGACGCCAGAACCCAGCGTGCAATAGTTTGATTATCCTCAATGCAGGGTGTTTTTCAAGGGGTGAGGTTTCCTCTCTCACCCCTTTTTTATGCAGCATTGCGATTCTTGCGAATATCCGACAAGGAAATGTGGGGGACTCTTTTCGCGATTTGCTCCTCGCGAGCTGTGGTGTGCGGGTCCAACCATGGACAAAAACTCCGCCAAAAGACGGACTCACGATGTATGAGACTCACGAAGTATGATAAGACAAAGGTGAACATAAATTTTGAAGCCCCCCCTTGTTTCTTTGGGGGGATGTGGTATCGTAGTGGCATTGTGATTCAATGAGGCTTTTTTATTCTGGTGTGAGGATATGCAAACAATCACTCTGCAATCGTTTATGGAACGTTTTCGAAAATCGTTTGCGTTGATTCGCGAGCGCGTCGAAACGCTGACGAAGTTGGATGCCGCGACGGGCGACGGAGACCACGGCGTCACGATGGTGCGAATTGTGGACAAGGCGGAAGGTGCGATGGACGCCAAAGGTTTTTCGGACTTCCCCGCGCTCTTTAAGGCAATGGGAATGGGAGCTATGTCCGCTGGCGGCGGCTCTGCCGGTCCGCTTATGGGACAGTTCTTCATGGGATTGGCGAACGGGATGCCTGCCGACACGAACGCGGTGGACACGATGGGCATTGCGCACCTGATTGAGGCGGGCTACCTCGGTATGTTTAAGTTTTCGAAGGCTGAGGTCGGGGCGCGAACGATGATGGATGCGCTCAAACCTGCGGTGGATGCGCTTCTCGCTGCGGCTCAAGAGGGGCTTGAGATTGATGCCGCATTGGCAAAAGCTGCCAAGGCAGCGGCGGACGGCGCGAAGGCGACCGAGAACATGCTTGCAAAGTTCGGGCGTGCGCGGAATCTTGGAGACCGTGTCCTCGGAAATGCCGACCCGGGCGCGACCTCCTGGAGCTTTATTTTTGAGGGAATTCAATAGTTTTCATTCTTTACACTCATTTCCAAAAGGATAGATAAAATGGCAGATGCTTCTGGCAACAAAATCGCGAAAAACTTCTACACCGACGTGCCCGCTAAAAGCGAAGGGTTCTATTTGAAGGGACTCAACGGCTATGATTGGGGGGTAAAAGACCGCATGACGCGAATGTTCAACAAGAAAAGCGGACACACCGTCATGCTTGCGTTCGATCATGGCTATATCATGGGACCAACCGCCGGGTTGGAGCGAATGGACATCACCGTGACGCCGCTCGTCGAGTATGCGGACGTGCTCATGTGCACGCGTGGCGCGCTACGCTCTTGCATTCCGGCGGACTCCAACAAACCCGTGGCGCTGCGCTGCACGACGGGGGCGACGCTCCTCAACGAACTGAGCTACGAGTGCCTCGGCGTCGATATTCAGGATGCGGTTCGTCTCAACGCCTCCGCCATGGCGGTGCAGGTTTTTTGCGGCGCCCAGTATGAGCACAATTCGCTCCAAAACCTCGCGCAGGCGATCGACAACGGCGTGCGCTTCGGACTTCCCACGCTGGGAGTCACGGCGGTCGGCAAAGACATGGTGCGCGACGCGCGATACCTTGGTTTAGCCACGCGAGTCTGCGCCGAGATCGGGTGCCAATTCGTGAAGACGTACTACTGCGAGAATTTTGAAGAAGTCACGGCTGGCTGCCCGGTTCCGATTGTGATTGCGGGCGGGAAGAAACTGCCGGAGAACGAGGCGCTGGAGCTTTGCTTCAATGCGATTCGCGACGGCGCCGCTGGCGTCGACATGGGGCGCAACATCTTCCAAGCGGAGTCTCCCTGCGCGATGATTCAGGCGGTACGCGAGATCGTCCACAACGGAGCCACTGCCGCTCAGGCGTTTGAAATGTATCAAGATCTCAAGAAATAGCACCCCCTTCATCCTATCGGCGCGCGATTCCGACCTCCGTGCGAGTAGGAACCGTGCCGTTTGGGACGGATTCTTAACACATCGTATTCAACAGCGTCATCGCGCGGAAGTGTTTTTTTCTCACAAGACGTAATATCCCCGAAAGAGATAAGTCGAGGGACGTTCTTTTCAGTCATTTCGCAAAATTTCGGAGCGTAAGATTTGTTCAAATGGAGACTTGCGTAGAATGTCGTGTTGACGAAAATAGTTGTTTCTTGGTGAAAAGTTATATTGTTATAAACGGGCGCGAACAGAAAAAAAGTTAAAATATTTTTAAATTTTTAGAGTCTGCCTCTTGACAAGGGAGAAAAGATGTGGTAGAATGACCAGTAGAATGAGGCGGAGGTTAAATTCCGTCGATTTAGCTTGTACCACACGAAAACTTCAGCAATTTTCGGCGCAAGCGCCAGAGAAGCGTTTTCCATTGTGAAGATGTCTCTTTTCCAGTGTATGTAGTGTAACTATGTACCCGATCAATACATACCTTGTAGAAGCGATCCCTATAATATAGGGGATACGTGCGTATCTGGGTATGTGGGCAGCTGAAGGCCTTCGTGTGGGATGCGGTTTGCGTATCCCTTTTTTTATGCCCAGACACACGAAAACTTCAGCAATTTTCTGTGCTCGTTCTAAAGAGTTGATACGCTGCCGCATCTTGTTGGCAAGATTTTTCGTAAAGTCGTAAAATATGTTCCGTACCGCCAAACGCCTGCTCGAAATCGGCCCGGAGGTGTTCATGGAATACCACGTCGTCATGATTTTTGGGATTTTAAGATTTTCCCATTCGCCGCGATATTACGTGGAGGAAGACAGCCACATTTACCCCCTTCGTCCTACCGATGTTTCCCGCCTTCATCCCTGGCGTCAAGTCCCTTGGCTCGACCGTTGGGGCTGGACGATTCCCTGTGTGATTGGTGCGGCAGCTTTCGTCGAATGGAGTATTGCTGGTTAATCGAGACGTTTCAATTTTTACAAGGAGTTTGTTATCATGAAAACAACGTTCAAACCTTTTTTTGTCATTTTGCTGGGAATTTTGTCCTTCTTTCCGCAGCATTCAACTCTAGCGCAACGCTTTACCAATCTTTTTGATGAACCGTATGATGCACCGTCCACTTCTTCTCCCGAGATAGAACCTCTTTCTCTTGATTCGAATGATAAAGAGACGAGTGCTGATGACTACTACAGAAAAGCTTTGGATGCTTGGAGTATGGGAGACATGTATGAATACAAGCGTCTGATGAGAAAGTCCGCACAAATGGGTAATTATCGTGCGATGGACAAGTTGGGAACCGAACTGTGGATTGAGGGGTGCCAAACATCAAATCGATATTTGCAAAAAGAGGGATTGAACTGGTCTAGGAAAGCTCTCAACATTTTGAAAAAAGAGAGAGATGCGTATTTAAGCCGCGGGGACAGAAGCCAATTTTATGACAACGAATACATCGAAATGTATAAAATTTGGCGAGACGAATATGAAGATCGCTCTAATTTACTCCGGGAATTGGAAAAAACCGAAAGATTGATTGAAGACATACATAGCGGTTATGGAAGCGGCTATTATGGCGGGTTTTAATTTATACCAACATGAGCTAAAGTTTTTACGGAAATCTCGCTATGTTGGTCGTGATTATTTATCAATCACATTCTTCATGCATTGATGGGTTTCATCGAGAGCAGGTAAGAATACAGGCAATGGATGTGGTTTTGAACCCGAATGGGAGACGCGTTCAAATTCTATTTTTTTCTCCCAGAACCTATATCAAAGGAGAGAATTGATGTCTCAGGAAAAAATTGAAAGTCGTCGGGCATTTATGAAAAAGCTCAGTACGTTTGTCGCAGCGGCTCCTTTTATGGTTGTTGCTCACCAAGTCAGAGCAGATATTCCGTCAGAGGAAAACATCACATGGGACTGTGCAAGCAGTTGTTCGGGGTCATGTAGAATCACCTGTGATGGAGGATGTTCGGGAAGATGTACTGGCGGGTGTTCGGGTGGTTGCAGCGGTGGGTGTGGAAGTTCCTGTGGTTATGGTTGCAGTGTCTCGTGCAGAGGTCGTTCCGTTTATGGCTGATATGTTAAAATCTTGACATATTTTCCTGTAAAAGTGGCAAATCGCGTCCACTTTTACAGGCTTCTATCAATCTATTAAATTGGATTATAATTATGATAGCAAGCAATGAGTTCAACACCAAATTGGCGAAAAAGACGACACAGGAAACAGATAAGCCTTATAGAAATATCACTTTAGTTCTCACGGAAGACTGTCAACTTCGCTGTAGGTATTGTTATCTTTGCGGGAAAAATTCCACGACAAAAATGACGTTTGAAACTGCGAAAGAGGCGATTGATTACGTATTGGAACATCGTGAGATTTATTCCGATGAAGCCGTTGTTTGGGATTTCATAGGCGGGGAGCCGTTTATGGAAATTGAGTTGATGGACAGGATTTGCGATTACATCAAACAGAGAATGTTTGAATTGAACCATCCGTGGTTTAATAATTACCGGTTCAGCATGGCGACCAACGGTTTGATGTATGACGATGCGCGAGTTCAGAAGTTCATCGAAAAAAACGCTGCCCATTTGAGTATCGGCATTTCTGTTGACGGCACGAAAGAGAAACATGATGCTCAACGTGTGTTTCCGAATGGGGAAGGTTCGTACGAAAAAGTCGTAAAGAACGTTCCTTTGTGGTTGGAACAGTTTCAAGGAGCCAATACCAAAGCGACGATAGGGCATGAGGATTTGCCGTTGGTGAAAGATTCTGTTTTGCATTTGTGGGATCTGGGAATCAAAGAAGTGGCAATGAACTGTATTTTTGAAGATGTCTGGAAAGAAGGGGACGACCAGATTTTGGAAGAACAACTTGTCGCACTGGCAGATGAAATCATTGAAAAGAAATTGTATCTGAAGTACAATACGACGCTCTTTGATCGTTTCATTGGGTTTGAATTGACCGATAACCAAAATTGGTGCGGCGCTGGGCGGATGGTTGCGGTGGATACGGAAGGAAAGTTTCATCCTTGCGTCCGTTTTGTGCAGTACTCCCTGGAGAAGAAAAAGGGATGGGTAACGGGAAATGCTGAGAAAGGGCTGGATGAGAATAAAATCCGTCCATTCCTGGCGCTCAACCGTACGGTTCAATCTCCGCAGGAGTGTATCGACTGTGATGTGGCGAGCGGGTGTGCGTGGTGTCAGGGGTTCAATTACGACTCGGCGGATACGGAGACGATTTATCAGCGGGCTACGTACATCTGCAAGATGCACAAGGCGCGGGTTAGAGCGAATAATTACCTTTGGAACAAGCTGGATCAGATCGTGCCGCCGCCGGAGGATGATGAGCGGGTGAGGCGGTTGGCGATGCGGAAGGGAATGCAGCATTTGATGGTGATGGCGGATACCGACGCGCCGTCGTTTTGTTACTACCCGACGCGGAAAGTCGAACGGCAGAGAATGTCGGCAGAGACGCTGAAAAAAGTTGTTTATTATGCGTTGACGCATAATCTGGCACTGAACGTAATTATGGGGAATGAGCCATTGGAGGAGGAGTTTCGGAAAGTGCTTGGCGAGTGCCAGCATGTGATTCTGCGTCCGATTCAGTTGGCGGAAAAGGGAGAGGGAATCGACGTTTTCGATTTTGAAACGGATCCCTGGCCGGAAAAGGCAGGTGGCGGGATTTTGATCCTGAGAATTGAAATGAAAAATCTGCCCCAACTTCCCGGTTGGCTGGAGGAGCATTCGTTGGCGTATGACCGGATTCAAATGTTTGTCAAGGATGTGGAAAAGGTCGGCGAGGAAGAATTGGGGATTTATCAGAGCGTTTTGAAGTCACTCGTGGGCTGGCTTCCAGAGCGAGAAGAGAAAAAGCCATTGGAAATCTCGTTTTTGACAGACCGCCTGATGCTGGAAAAGCCGAACCACTGCGACGCGGGCGTAAAGCATGTGACGGTCGCGCCGGACGGAACGTTTTATGTCTGTCCCGGATTCTTTTATCGTGAGAGGAATCAGGATTTTGTTATTTCGGATATCGATACTGTTTTGAAGACGCATGAACTGCCGATCAAAAACAAGCAGCTCTATCAGTTGGATCACGCTCCCATTTGCGAGAACTGCGATGCCTGGCAGTGTAAACGGTGTGTTTTTCTCAACAAGGAAACCACGCTGGAAGTCAATACCCCGTCGCGCGAGCAGTGTGTCATGGCACATCTGGAACGGAATGCCAGTCGGGATTTGGTGGAACCTCTGTTTTTGACAGAGGAGGTGACGATTCCTGAAATTGATTATCTCGATCCGTTTGATGAATTGATGAAAAAGAAGTATCCCATGGAAAAAGGAGGAAAAGTCGATGAGTGCTGAGAAGAAGGTGGTTGGGACTGTCACGCCGCAGCAGCGGGATGAGATTCAGGGGTTGTTTGAACGTCGAAATTCGCTCAAGGAGTTGTTCATGATTGTTGACCCCAAGAATACGGCACTTTATGAACGTGTTGTTGCCGACATGAGCGAAACGCAGAAGAAGTTCGACCAGTGGTGGAGCGATCGGGCGAAAGAGTATCAGTGGGAATCGGCGGAAAACGGCAACTGGGAGATCGATTTCCAGACCTGCGAGATATTTCTCGTCAATCACCCTTGCGCGAACTGTCATTGAAAGAACGTCCGTCCCCGGTCGGGCGCGCTCAAATTTTGAGTGCACCCAAGTGGGGACGGTGTTTTCGCTTCGTCTACTCTGCGGGTGCCAAATGTCCCTTAATCGCGGAGGCGGCGGCGAGCGCGGGGGAAACGAGGTGCGTGCGACCGCCTTTCCCTTGGCGACCTTCAAAATTGCGATTGCTGGTTGACGCACATCTCTGCCCAGGCTGGAGACGATCGGGATTCATGGCAAGACACATGCTGCATCCCGCCTCGCGCCACTCGAATCCCGCCTCGCGGAATATCTTGTCCAATCCCTCCGCCTCTGCCTGCGCTTTGACCAAACCAGTGCCGGGGACGACGATTGCCGTGACGCCGGGCGCGACACGTTTGCCTGCCGCGACTTTCGCCGCCGCGCGCAAGTCCTCGATTCGTCCGTTCGTGCACGATCCGATGAAAACGTAGTCGATCGGAATGTCTACCAACTTCTCGCCACCGCGAAGTCCCATATATTGGAGCGCGGATTGGCACGACTTCCTCTCCGTCTCGTCGTCGAAATCCTCCGGCTTCGGCACCGAATCATAAATCGACGCAACCTGCCCGGGATTCACGCCCCACGTGACCTGAGGCGCAATCTCGGCAGCCTCAAACTGATGAACGACGTCGAACACCGCCCCCTCGTCGGTCGGGAGCGTCTTCCAAAAATCGACCGCCTCGTCGAATGCCGCCCCCTTCGGCGCGTAGGGTTTCCCACGCAGGTACTCGAACGTGACCTCGTCTGGAGCAACCATGCCGGCTCGCGCACCAGCCTCAATCGACATGTTGCACAGTGTCATGCGCCCCTCCATCGAGAGCGAACGAATCGCGTCGCCCGTGTATTCGATACAATGCCCAACGCCCCCTTGGACGGAGAGCTTCCCGATGATATAGAGTATGACGTCCTTCGCCGAGACACCTGGGCGAAGCACGCCATTCACGCGAATCTCCATCGTCTTCGGCTTGTACTGAAGCAGCGTTTGTGTCGCGAGGACATGCTCCACCTCGCTCGTTCCGATGCCGAACGCAAGTGCGCCAAACGCTCCATGCGTCGCGGTATGGCTGTCGCCGCAGACGATCGTCATCCCAGGTCGCGTGAGTCCCTGCTCGGGACCCATCACGTGACACACACCCTGGCGCGGATCCTTCAGGTCGAAGTACGTGACGCCAAAATCGGACGCGTTCTTCCTCAAAGTCTCGATTTGGATCCGAGCAATCTCGTCCTCGATCGGCTTCGTCCTGTCGGTCGTAGGGACATTGTGGTCGGCAACGGCAAACGTTTTCTCTGGACGTCGGACGCCGCGCCCCGCCAGACGCAGTCCCTCGAACGCCTGCGCGCTCGTCACCTCGTGCACGAGTTGGAGGTCGATATACAAAATCGTCTGCTTCCCCTCCTCGGCATGAACCACATGGCGATTCCAAATCTTTTCAAACATCGTTTGAGGCGTTTTATTCATCCTACATCCTCTATAATCGTCGTACTTTATACTCATCAAAACCCGAACCACAACGCGTTCATTGTAGCCATTCGCGCCAAAATTTCAAGTAGGGGCGCGATGAAAAATGCGTTTATGCCTTCAAAATTGGAGGGCAGCCAGCTGGGGAGAGAGGTTTTTCATTTCCCGCACATCTCGCCAACTTCCTCAAAATCATATACTCGTTCTCCTATAAAATTCCCGTTTTACGCGATGTTTTGCGAGCCGTGGTGCGTAGCTCCAACGGCGGACGGCACCGGAAGTTTCAACGAGAAGTATTATAAATTCAAACAAACGCCCATTTCGGGGCATTTTTCCGCATTTTTCCAGAGAAAAAACGTCACATCTCGCAATCGAGCCTATAAAACACGCATTCTAATGATTGTTGTCCGAGAAGCCGGATGTTTTAGTCCGCGTTTCGCACAAATACGTTTGAGTGCGTGAAAACAAGAGTGAAACACCCATCAAAACAACCTCAAAAACAATTAAATTAACGAATATCAACTCTACAGCGCAATTTCTGCGTCGAAACCCGCTTTTGGAAAAAACATTCGATCGCAAAAAACACCAAAAAAACGCATTTTTTCACTAAAAAGAATCAAAAAGTACAAAAGTGTGGAACGTGCCAGAGTCCTATTTTTATGCACTATGGCATTTTCTACGAATAGCGGACTAAAACGCTTTGAAAAAATCCATAATCATACGGTCTCGTAAAAATAAAGATATCGCAAAACACCTTCACAACGCATCTTCTAATTTTGATTTCTCGAGATACCGCACGAAAAATCAATTTTAGGATATTCTGAGCCGTGAACAAAGCGAAGCGTAGTTCTGGACGGCGGGATAGTGCTGTATTAGTGAACGTAGGCAGCATATTGAAAGTTTTTTGAAGGAGAGTTTGAGAGGAAAGATTGCGAGCCAGGATAGTGTTTACGAAATGGACGCAACACTAACGGCTGGCACCCTCTAAAAGAGGGGAATTGTGGTGGCGAAATCCTTCCTCCAGCCAAAACACCCCGGTGGGTCAAAACATCCCTTTGACCTGTTTTATACTCAATCTCCTTTATACTCGTTCTCCTTTAAAATTCCGTTTTTCTCCACGTTTTGCGAGTCGTGGTGCGTAGCTCCAACGGCGGACGGCACCGGAAATTTCAACGCGAATATTATATACCCGATGCACTATAAAATTCCGCTTCACCAGCATTTTTGCTTCGCTGAAAATGCCTGCATCAGAACCGCACAAAACGGAAATTCAAATGAAAACGAGTATAACCACCCAAATTCCAGCAGAAATGCAGAATTTCCCAAAAATCTCCTCCGCAGTGTATTGTATTTTTGGCAAAACGCGCTATAATGCAAAGGTCAGAGTTCATCCATTCCTTCGCTCAACCACCACGATGAAAGGTTTTTCCTATGACATCGCAAATTTGGAACGTTCCGAACACGCTTTCTATGCTTCGGATTTTGCTCGCGATCGCGCTCTTTGTGCTGATTGCGTTCGAATGCTTTTTCCCGGCGCTTGGCGTTTTTCTCGTTGCTGCCGGAACCGACTTCATCGACGGCTGGTGGGCGCGAAAGTTCAACCAATGCACACAGCTTGGGCGCATCCTGGACTCTTTTGCCGACAAGATTCTCATTTGTGGAGCGTTCATCATGTTTGCCGCGCACCCACGCATGAACGCGCATTGGGAGCTTGTCCAACCGTGGATGGCGGTTCTTATCGTGTCGCGCGAGCTTCTTATCACGGCGTTGCGGAGCTTCATCGAAGAGCGCGGAGGAAATTTTGCCGCCAAGTGGCCGGGGAAAATCAAAATGGGGTTTCAATGCGTCGCCTGCGCCGCAGGGTGTTGGTATCTCGCGCTCGCCACCAAAGACGCAAGCGCCGTCCCGCCTTGGCTCTATTGGACGCTCGCCGTCTCGCTCTGGATCACTCTCGTCTCGACGCTTCAATCGGGTTTAAGCTACATCTTCCACGCGATTAAGATGACGCAGAACTTGCGGGAGAATTTGTAGATTCTTCTGCTGGAGCGGACGCAGCAACGTGCGGCGCGGCAATGCATTCTGAGGCAATGCGTTCCGCCACGGCAAAATTGCTCTTCTCGGGACGTTGGTGGTACGCAGTCGCAAGCTCGGCGGCGAGACCAATCCCGAAAAAGGTGCCGCCTATCGTGAGCAAAACGGGCGCGAGGAGTCCCGCCCCAAAACCAAAAGCCGAGAGAAGCACGCTCCAACAACCCGCTGGAGGCAGCCCAAAAAGAATCCCGAAGCACACGATCGAGGCGAAAAGGCAGAGCGTCCCGAATAGCGCGAGGAGCAAGCCGCCAATCCCGAAAACGTGCAGCGGGCGTTGTTGGTACGTCGTGACGAATTTGACGGAGATGAGGTCCATAAAACCTTTGAGAAATCGCGAAAAGCCGTATTTCGAGACGCCGAACTCTCGTTTTCGATGCTGAATGACGATTTCTCCGACGCGGAAGCCGCGCGACCCGGCAAGGATGGGGAGAAAACGATGGCGCTCACCAAAAATCGTGAGTTCATCAAGCACCTCTCGACGATAACACTTCATGCCGCAGTTGTGGTCGTGGAGCCGAACACCGCTCAGGGAGCTTGCCATCCAGTTAAAGACGCGCGAAGGATACACCTTGTGCCAAGGGTCGTGGCGCACCTTTTTCCACCCGCTCACGACGTCGAATCCCTCGCCCATCTTTTCGAGAAAGTGCGGAATCTCTGCCGGGTCGTCCTGCAGATCTGCATCCATCGTGAGCACAAAATCTCCTCTCGCCTCGGAGAAGCCCGCCTCTAAGGCCGCAGCCTTCCCAAAATTGCGCCGAAATCGAATCGCACGAATATTGCTAAAACGCGACGACAACTCGGAGATTATCAACCACGACGCGTCCTTCGAGCCGTCGTCGACGAAAATAATCTCGTTCTCATACGAATGCCGAGCCGTCGTTTCGTTGATCTGATCAACAAGGAGGGCGAGGCTTTCTTCTTCATTATAAACTGGGATAATTAGGGAGAGGAACATTTTTCACCTGATTAAATTGAGGAAACTTCGGAACTGGGAACGGACTCGGAGGGTCGAATAACGAAAAAAAGAACGGCGAGAATCATCTCAACCACGATCCACACAATGCGCAACGCCGCAGCGGAAACGAGCGCCGCAGCCTCGGGTGTGTTCGTGGATTGAGCGAACATGCTCGTCGTCAAAAGGACGATCAACGATTCTCGCACACCGAGACCGCCCGGGGCGAAAATCAAAACAAACCCCGCCACCATAGAACCAGCAATCGCTGCGACGCAAACGGGATAAACGCTGGGCGCGACGGCGACGCCGATTCCTCGAATGACGCACCAATAGCTGATCCCGAGAAAGAGCCAGTAGGAGAGCATCCACGGAATCGCAAGGAGGTAGGTTTTCCACGAAAGTTGCTCGAGTTTCTCCGCATCCTGGCTGAATTTTTTCATCCCGACGAATCGCACCCCCCAACGAAAAACCGGAGGAGAGAGCGCAAACGCAATCCCTCCCATGAGAAGGAGCGCGAGCCAGAGCGCGTAGGGATTGTCCTCGATACGAATGGAATACACGACGAGCAGCGCAGCAAAAACGAGCGCCCCGGTCGCCATCTGCATCAAGCCTTCAAGGAAAATGCTGATGACTCCCACGGCAGGAGAGATGCCGCGCCCTGCAATCAAACCCGAGCGAATCAACACGACAAAAATCTTACCTGGGATGTATTTTCCCAAGTGTCCAACGATATGCGCACGCAAAGTAGAATAATACCCCGCCGGCTGTCCCAAACCACGCAGCACGCAAAACCAGTAGCTTGCCGGGAACGGAAGCGCCAGCGCGTACGCAATCCCGCCCACGAGAAGCCAGTTCCACGAAATGGCAAAACGAAACTCCTTCGAGGCGATTTGTTCCCACGCTTTATCGAGTCTCCCCCAGATCATATACAAGATCAGGGCGAAAAGAACCATCTGAAGCGAGAGACTCGCGAAACGTTTCCATGCTTTTTTGGTGGTAGGCGGGGTGGGATTGGTGGGCATTTTTTACCTGTCTGACTTGAATTTTAAAAACTTTTCGTTGAAATTTCCGGTGCCGGTCGCCGTCGGAGCTACGCACCACGGCTCGCAAAACATCGCATAAAACGGGAATTTTAAAGGAGGACGATCATAAAGTACGACAAACCTCGGATTGCAGCAACGCACTATTCGGAAAGATTCTTAATCTGTTCCGGCGTGAGTGCCCAACCATAGAGGCGCGCATGTGCGACCGTGCCTTTGAAAAAGTTGGAGCCATCCCCCCTCGAGGAGATGTCGGAACCAATGCAAAACGCACGCGCCGCCTCGCGACTGGTGTAGGTGATTTGCCCACTCGCCGCGACGCGCGCAGCTTCGCGCCCGTTGATGTAGAGAATCACGTGCGACCCGTCGTAGACGCCAAACGCCGAGATGTACTCTCCACTCGAAATGGGGGCGCGGACAATTTGATACCTCCCCGCCACGTGACACCAGAACTCCAATTCTCGCGCCGGGGCGTTGATTTCGAAGCAATAGCCACCTCCCTCCGTGTTGGCGAAAACGTCCGAATTTTTGTCCGAGAAAGCATCGATTTTGAATTTTGCCGCCATCGTGATGGAGCCACTCATGCGAGCGTACTCCTGCGCGCTGAATTTCACTTTACAAAAGTCCTTCGCTCCGTCGAATTGAGCCACCACGCACCCCAAAGCAACATCGGACACGAAACGAGGCGCGCCATACACCTCGACGGTCTTCTGAGTCGGTCGCTTATTCATGGGCGTGTTTGTTGGTCCCGATTCAGAGAATTGGACGTCGAGAATATTGGCTTGAGGACGCGCCGCATTCCGATCGACACACTCATTGGGGTCTTTGGGAGTTTTGAACTCCGCGTGGAGCGTGCCCATCGACTCCTTGCCGAAACAATTCAACGCTGTGATCGACAGGCGATAATCCGTATCATCCGCAAGCGCTGCGGTCGAAACACTCATCGACTCTGGTATATCCTTGAAATAATACCCCGACCACTCATACTGCGCGGCGGCAGGAACCCATTTCTCCTCGGAAGCGTCCCTTGTCGGCGAGACCTTTCTCTCGAAATCAAGTCGATAGCTATGCACGATATTGTCGTGTCCCTCGTACTGCGCCTGAGGGAAGCGGAACGTCCCGCCGCCGGGCGTCAAATCTCCTACAACGACTTGCGCCCCCTCTTGCCACTCGGGCGCCTTCGTCGTTTCGTATCGCGCGTCCGTATACAAATACCTCTTTGCGTTCCCCGGCTCCGCCACGATATACACGTTGTCGAACCACGTTTTTGTGTGCCCATCGTATGGCTTGAGCACCACGCTGTTGTCGCGATGCACCTCCATCACGTAGAATTCCGCCGCGTTGCGATGCCCCGCCGGGAAGCGATTATACTTGCCGCCCGTCATTTCGTAGTAGCTGAGCGTCCCCGTCCCAAATGCCGAGAACGTACCCTGCCACGCCGATCGCGGGTCGTTGATCGGATAGTGCGAATGCCCCGAAAAATCAATCACGCGCGGGTAGTTCGGGAGCAACTCCACCAAGTCGTTCACTCCCCAATTGTCCGGCGGGCAGCTTCCGTAGACCGTGTTCGCGACGTGATAATGCTGAACCAAAAAGATCGGTTTGTTGGGATCCGCCGCCGTTGCTGCGTTAAGCTCCTTTTTGAGCCAGTCGATTGCGTAGCTATAATCGCCGTCCTTCATCGTCCCGCGCTCTGCGGAAAGCGTGAGGAATTGGAAGCCATTAATCTCCGTGCGTTTGTTTGCTGGCATCCCAAACACGCGCTCCCAAAGCTGCGGGTTGCCTCCCCAGTGTTCGTGATTCCCCATGCACAAAATGCGTTTCGTCGCCGGTTTGAGGCACTTGTCCATCGAATCGCGAAACGGTCCGATTTGGTTCTCCGTTCCGTTGTTGGACATATCGCCCGCCACGACCAGCGCGTCGAAATGTGGGTAGGGCTGCGAGGCGCTATAGTCGTTCATGAATTGGAGTGCCGTCTCGAAGCGCGAGACCTCCGCCGCTCGAGGATTCCCCGAGTAGTGGACGTCGCTCATAACGACCGCGCGCAGAACCACGTCGGAGGGGGAGTCCGCAAAAGCATTTCTCGGCACGAATAACAAAGCGGACGCAGCCACCGCAGACGTCGCGAGAAAACGCCGACGCGACACAAGAGGGGAGTTTGTTTCGGAGGGCACTGCGTTGGAGAGATCGAAGATTTCGGTTCGGTTGGAGTGTGAGTGTTTCATGATAGGATATCCCAAAATGTCAATAAAGGCGTTTGTGTTTAGAAAAACGGCAGGGGCAAGGCTCTGAAAAAAACCATTCTTACGCAGATTATTATAGCCAATCACACCTCGCGTGTCAAGATGTAGCAGGCGTTTTTTCGAAAAAAAGGGGTGCCTTCAAAAAAAGTTTGCATTCTCGGCTCTTGAGTGTGAGGAGTCTCCCCCTGAATTCTCCTTCTTCGAAGGGGTATGCCCGTAGGGCGGGGTGTAGTTCGGGAACGTGAGAACCGTTTCCGCCGCAGAACACCCCGTCAGCCTTCGGCTGCCACCCCTCTGAAAGAGGGGAATTTTGTATTACGCTGCGGGCACTCATCGCGCGTACGTCGAAAAGTGCCAAAATCGCCTATGACGACGGCTTCTTCCATGTGAGCGATCGCAACAAAGCAAGCAGACCACACGCAAGCACGATGCTCGTTGTGATACCAAGAAGCGAGACGGGGTTGAAATCCTCGATTCCAACGCCTCGCATAATCCAATGGAGAAGAAGGTTTGCCACCGTGGACGCAATCATGCCGAGTGCGAGCGTTGAAAAAGTTCCCCTCGGTCGCTCTCCGGGAACAAGAAGTTTTGCCGAGACGCCCGCAATCGTCGCCACGCCGATCCAAATGAGCGCCACGTGCAGAATCGCTTGCGCCCTCTGGTCGATCGGTATGGTGGTGAGTTCCGTTTCCATGAGCGCCTCGTTTCCTTGATGTGTCTCGAGCACAACGCCAACAAAGGCAGACGGCACAACGCCCCCGCCTTTAGATGCCGACCCTGACGCAAGTTCCGTCAAATAACGAACTCGCGCCCGCGTTAATTCGTATCATTATTAATGAGTCGCGTAACGTTCCGACGCGCCGTCTGCGTTCGAGATACGCCACGACGAAAGCGCCTTTGGAAGGTGTTTTATACTCGTTCTCATTTAAATCTCCGCCTCCGTCCGCCGATGGAGCTTGCGCGCCTCGGCTCGCAAAGCGTCACGCAAGGCGGGAATTTTCAAGAGCAACGAGTATCGCGCGATGGGCGCTATCAGGTGTCACCCCGGCGCTGTAGTGTCACGCTCTCATTCTCCAACGTGTTGGAAGATGGAGGCGCAAAATATTGGACGTCGTCGTGGAGATAATACCCACTCGGAAGCGTTTGTCCACCGATGTGAGACTGGCAGCCAGTGCTCATGCCAAACAACGCCAATAAACTCAATCCTAAAATCATTCCGTGCAGAGGGCGCATCCGCCACCTCCTTGTTCCTGTGTGGTGTAGGCAAATTGATTTCCGATAAGTCTCCGACTCGTGCGCCTCCGCAAGAACCATGGCGTTACGTCTTGCGGCGACACCTTGGAACGGACACTTGGGAAAATCGTAAAATCCAATACAATTGTCGCTATAATGGTTATCGTCGATACAATCGGAAAACTTTAGTCCATTTCGAAAGGTTTTTTATGATTCGCACTTTTTCTCCTTTTTTGGCGATGTGGCTCTCCCTCTGCGCCGGGTTTTTATACGCCCAGACGCCGAGCATTCGGCTTGAAGTTTTCTCCCAAGGAACGCTGCGCCCTCAACTTGCGCAAGATTGGGGTGCGGCAATGCAAACTCTCGGCTTTCAAAGTGTGCGATTTCGAACTGGCGACGAGAGCGACGCGCTCGATATTGTGGATCTTGGCGACGAGAATTACAAAGTCTCGGCACTTCTCACGGACAATAACGAGATTTACCTGCCGGGTCGCGTGTCGTTTTCGCGAAATCGAATTCGAGAGATTTATCCGTACCTCGAGAAACAAATTGCTCTGATGAAGCTCTCCGCCGCGCCGCTCCCTGCCGCCAACGCGCAGATGCAGGAGGTTGCGTTTCGCGATTTGGCACAGCCCGTTGGCTTCAGCACCCAAGAAAGGAAGCGGCGACTCGTTTTGAAGAAGATTATTGGGGATATGGAGAATGTCCGAGTCCGAACCCCAGCCGCGATCGCTTCCGCGCTGAGCGAGGAGGACCTTGTTCCCGAGGAGCTTCAGGACGTATCACGCGGCACGTCGCTCGCGTATCTCCTTCGATACATTGGCTATTGTGCCGTTCCGCGCCGCCAAGCCGACGGGGCGATCGTTTTAACTCTCGTCGATTCTCGAGATGTGGGAGACGAAACGATCCTTCCGATTGGATATCCCGTCGAAAGACCTGGCGAAATAGACATTTTATTCGAGAAATTCAATGCCAACGTGAACGGCGTCCGCGCCCAAGTGGTGCTGGACTCGCTTCAAAGTCGGCTCCAAATCCCCTTTCTCTACGACTACAACTCCATTCTTCTCGACGACATCGACCTTGAAGAAGTCGTCATTAAGCAGAAGCCGGCGCGTTTCACTTACTCGCGCCTGCTCGACCTTGTTTTGTACCAGGCGGGGCTTCAAAAAGAGGTGCGCATGGACGAGGCAGGCAACGTCTTTTTGTGGATCACGACAATCCGTCCCGCTGGAGGGTGAAAACGTTCGTTCCTAATTCAGTTGCCAGATGGCGGCTTTGACGCTCCCCGCTTCGTACCACACGCTCACCAATGTGCCGTCGTCTCGCTGAATCGTGGAGGGGTACCCCAAATCGCACGGCGGGCAGTGGTTGAGGCGGAACTCTTCCGACCAACTTCGCCCTTCGTTCGTGGAGATTCTGGCGAGGTTGCCAAATGGATCGCGTCGGTGTCCATACGTCATTAAAAGTCGACCATCGGAGAGCTTTAGCAGGTGCGAGGGGAGTCCCCACACGCCGATTCGATGGATTCGCGTCCACGTTTTGCCCCCATCGTCGGACTCGGTTTGAAGTGTCTCGCCGTTGCTTGAGGGGGCATGGCTTCGGACGTGCACGACGAGGCGCCCGCTCTCCGTCTCCACGCCGTGCAGCTCGTGGTACTGGTTTATGTTTTCCCCATCGACAGGTTGTAGGTCGGCGAGCCAACTCCATGTTTTGCCATCGTCGAGGGAGTGCGCGATTCCAACGGTTCGAGGATTCTCCCAAAGTTTAATCCCGGGGTAGAGTAGGCGTCCGTCGCGGAGTTGAATCGGTCCGTGGGGCGAATTGACGAGAGATCGATAGCGCTCCGACCATGTTTTTCCGCCGTCCTCCGAGCGAATCATCCAGCAGCCCAACTCTTCCTTGCGCTTTTCGAGCGTCTCGAATGGGCGGTGCGCTTCCTCCCATCTTTGGAATCTTTCGTCGCTCCAAGTCCCTTTCCCCTGCGCGCGTCGCTTGCGCTCTTGCTCCAAAGCGGGCAGGTAGGCGAAAGAGGTGAAAGTCGTCACGAGGATAGTTCCTTTGGAAGTCACACAAATCCCCGCGTCGCGATCGTCCGCAGGGTGATTGAGAATCGTTTTGCCTTCCGACCATGTTTTTCCGCCGTCCGAAGAGCGGAAGAAGTCGACTCTCCCGAAGGGACAAACGTGACCTTCGCGACCTGCGGAAACGACGACCGCCAAGTCCCCGTTGGGCAGCTTCGCCACCGTCGGCCAGCCTTGATATCCTTGCGGCGAGTTGGCGCGAATCAACACGTTTTCGAGAATCCTTCCGTCGATTTTTGAGGATTTGTCCCCCTCGGCAGCCGAAAGTGGAGCAAAAAGGGGGAGGAATCCGAGGCAAGCGGAGCGTTTTAGAAGGTCTCGACGCGTCCATGTGGTCGAGCCGGGGGATTTGGGGGAATGGGCAGGTGGGGTCATGATATTGTCCTTCTTAAAAGGGGGGCAAAAATCACCTCCTCCGCCGCGACGCAGCCGAAACTATCCGCGTGGCGAAAAAGAGGGGGTTCGAAAATCGAAAATGTGGTGTATCGAGAGAATCCCCGCTACGGGGGCGTCGCTCGTGTCGCTCTCCATGACGACAATCGTTGTGATTTTGTTGATGTCCATAAGTTCCAACGCATCGTGAATCGGCGCGTCGGGGAGAATCCATTTGAAGTTTTTGGTCATAAAATCGACCGCACGCACTTCTCGAATATCGTCGAAACGTTGCATCGCGCGCCGGACGTCGCCATCCGTGATGATTCCTGCGGGTCGATCATTTTCGTCGTATACGATCGCGACTCCAAGGCGCCTCAAACTCATGACGCAAAGGACTTCCTTGAAGAAATCCCCGATTCGAACCTTGGGAATCTCCCTCGCCATTCGATCTCTCACACGCGTGAGGAGACGCCTTCCCAACGCACCTCCGGGGTGGTACAAGACGAAATTTTCCGGTTGAAAGTCGCGCATCTCCATGAGACACACCGCAAGCGCGTCCCCCATGACGAGTGCCGCAGTGGTAGAAGACGTGGGCGCAAGCCCGATTCGACACGCTTCTTTCTCCACGCCGACGTCCAGCACATAGTCCGCTTGGCGCGCAAGGTCGGATTCGAGGTTCCCCGTCATTGCGACGAGAACGCACCCAATCGTCTTGAGCGGCGCGAGAATGGAGAGAATCTCGGACGACATGCCGCTGTTCGAGATGAGAAGAACGATGTCTCCATTTTGCACCATCCCCAGATCGCCATGAACCGCCTCTGCCGCATTGAGAAAGATCGCGTGCGTCCCGGTCGAGGCGAGTGTCGCGGCGATTTTTCGACCGATGATGCCCGTCTTGCCAATTCCCGAGACCACCACTTTGTTGTGGGACTCAAAAATCAGTCGCGCAACGCGATCAATTCCCTCATCCAATCGCTCGGCAATCTTCTCCAGCTCAGCAATTTCCAGCCGGAACACCTCACGGCTCCGCGCCAGACAGCTAAATTGCTCGTGAGAACTCAACAAATTTTGATTTGATTTGACCATAATTCGTCCCACCATACACGTCGTACTCGAAACGGAGGCACTCCCGCCGGTCGCGAGTGGTATACAATATCAAAAACATCTCCCACACGATTGTTTATAATCTTTCGCATTGAAATTTCCGTTTCCTCCGCCATTGGAGCCGTGTACATGACTCTCGAAACTTCGTGAAAACCGAAATTTTAAGGAGGACGAGTATTATTTGCCCTGAATCCCAATGTTTCCCAAAGGGATCGGTATAAAATCAGGGACCAAACGCAGCGCCTCTGCTTGGACTTTAGCGCAATCGTCCGAGAGCGTCAGCGTTTCGGGGCGAAATTCCGTCCTGCTGCTGCCGTCTTCGTTCGGTGGGAAGAGACTTTTCTCCGCGTCGCTCGTCCAGTTGAACACATGATTGTTGCGAAAATCCAAGCGCGGAACCACTTGCGACGTGCCTGTGTAGTTATGCAGCTGAAGCCATCGTCCGCAGCCGATCGCGATGTTATTTTTCACCGTGTTATGCAGCGGGAGTTTGGGGTCGTCCTCCATTATATCTTGAATGAAGGGGTACTTTTCTTTCCACGGAGATTGTTGGTAGCCGAGGTCTTGGAGTTTTTTGAGAAGATCCCACCCGTTTTTCACGCCCTCGCCGGGGCGCGCGCGTCGGAGTCCTCGGTCGTCGAAATGAACGGCTGCCGAACACTCGATGAAGAGATTGTTTTCGATTGTATTGTAACGCCCGCCGCCGACAAACGCTGCCCAGCCCGCGCGATAAAAGACGTTACCCCGAAGCGTGTCGCCGCTGTCGCAATCGTCGAGATAGACGCCCATCACCATGACGTTTTGCTTGAGAGGCTCGTATTTTGGAGCGATTCCGTTCTCGTTTTGCCAATCGACGCCCGCTTTTCCAAAGTGGTGGAAGAAATTGTATTGAATAACGTTCCCGAGAGACCCCCAGTCGCGTCCGGTGTACAAACCACCCCCGTCGCCGCTTTCCATCATGGTGGAGTGGACTTCGTTAAACTCGAAGAGGTGCTCGTTTCCACCGTAGTTTACGCAGTTGTAGGGGGTGTCGTACAAGAGATTGTGGGCGATGTAGCACCCGCACCCTCCAAAATAGAGGCAGGTTCCGCCGCCTGTGCGCTGGAGCCGTCCGCAATGATGAATGCGGCAGAACGTGACAAAATGCTCGCACTTTTCTAATGTTTTTCGATTGCCGCCGTAGAGCGAGACGCCGTTGCTCCCCGCGTTGAAGATTTCGGAGTGCGTGATTCCGCAGCGTCTGCCGCCGGAGATATTGATCGCATTGTTGGCAACGTTGTATACGACGACGTTTTTGATCAACGCATCCTCGCAATCGCGCATCTCGATCGCCAGTCCGAGCGTACATTTCGCGTGGATTCCGTCGATTTGGAAAAATTTTGCGCCCCGCACTTTGAGGAGCGGCTGCTTCTGGACGGCGAGAAAAACGTTCTCGAGGGATTCTTCTGGCGGGTAGAAATAGAGAATATTCTTCTCGTTGTCGATGTACCATTCTCCCGGCGCATCAAGCTCTTCGAGCAGATTGAGCGCGTAGTATCGGCGTTTTGCCGTGTGCCACGCGCTAGAATTTCCGATGCCATAAACGGAGGGAACGGCGGTCGTGATCGTTTTTTTCTCGGCATCAATCGCGCCCACCCGGAGCGTTTCGACATACCAATCGTGACACCAAAAACCATTGAGCCACACGCCCTTTGAGACATTCCACCGAGCAGGTGCCTCTTCGGCAAATTCGAACACGCCGCCACGGACGCCAAACTCCCACTCGTCCTTCGTTCGATCGACGGGCGCGACGCCGCGATCATGGACTTTTCCCACCTCCAGCCAACCCTCGTTGGGAAATCGTGCGATTTGCATCGGTTTGTCGTCGCAAAACAACTCAACGTAGGGCCATTTTTGAAATTTATCGGGGAGAGGATCGATTTTAGGAATGCCTGCCTCGGCGAGGGGGAATTCGAGGATTTTCTCTCTCGCGACGGGTTTGAGGCGATTGCGCGTCTCGGGGTCTTGGACGGGTCGGAATTTGTCTGCCGCAAGTTGATTTCCACCGACAAAAAGCGCGCCAGACTTCGACGCACGATAAATCATGGGCGCGTCGGCACTCAGCCCGCTGTCGGCTACCGAGAATTCAACCCCGCCCAGCGGCAGAGCGAATTGCCCCGAAAGTTCCACAACGACGCCCGACTCGGGGAATTTCCCCTCTTTTTTCAGGAGACGAAGCGACTCGCGCGCCTTCTCGATCGTGCGCCACGGGGCGGCAGCCGAGCCATCGTGCGTGTCGCTCCCCGTTTGAGCGTCCACATGGTAGATTTCTTGCGCGGGCACGAGTCCAACGCAGAGAAAAAGGTATAAAAGGACAAAATTTGGCGCATGTGCGATTTTCATCATGCTCAATCCTTTCGCGTAAAAAAGGTGGGAAAATGGGGTGGAATTAAGGTTGCGCACTTTGTGGAGTCGCACTTGAAGGTGTTTCGGGAGTTCTCCCCTCGAGCGCCTCCAAAAGGGCTGCCTGCGTGAGGAATCCGTCCAAAATGAGTGGGGTATCTTCTCCTGGCATCCAAATGATGACGACGGGGATTGATTTGCGATTGAAGCGCTCGAGGTACTCCCCTATTTCGGGGTTGGGATTCGTCCAATCCGCAAGAACGGGGACGATTCCGTTGCGCCGAATAGCCTCGCCAACGTCTTCGGTCTCGATTGCGTTGAGGGAGTTCCACTTGCACGTCATGCACCAATTCGCCGTGAAATCGATAAAAACAGGCTTGTTCTGCGCGCGGTATTCATCGATTTTTTCTATGGAGAAATCGACCCAAGCGATGCGGTTTTTCTCGTCGATCGTACTTTCTCCAAACCAGAAGTGGAACATTCCGACGCCAACAATGGAGGCGAAAATGATTCCCGCACACCAAGCGATAATGACTCTTTCGGAGGATGCGCCGGAGAGGGTCGTTTTTCCAATGAGCCAGCAGGCGAACCAAAGAGCGACGAGGAGCGAAAGCGTTGGTACCACATAATCGGGCGAAATGCCGATGAGAACATAAAATAGCAACACGACAGCCGCGAGGAAGAAAAAGCCCATAATCTCTTTGAACGTCTCCATCCAATCTCCCGGCTTGGGGAGGAAGCGCACCAACGCAGGGAACATCCCAACGACAAGATACGGCGTGGCGAGACCAAGGCCAATCACGGAGAAAATCAAAAAGGACATCCAGACGGCTTGCGTCATGAGAAATCCAAACACCGGTCCCAAAAACGGTCCAACGCACGGCGTGGCGAGGATCGTGGTGAGAATTCCCATGCAATACGCACCCAAAAGCCCCTCTTTGCGCTGCATTTTTCCTAAACTTCCCCCCGCGACGAGTCCCGGAATCGGAATCTCCCACACGCTGAGGAAACTCAACCCCATCACGAAAACGAGGCAGATCATGAAGATGCAGAACGCAGGGTATTGGAATTGCGCGCCCCAAGCCATATTTTCCCACACGGGAACTTTTGCACCTAAGTCGGGCGGGAGCGCCTCGGCAAGAAATCGGGTGAGATTTCCCAATTTTGATAACGCCGCCAAAATCCAAAACACCGTGAGCAAGCCGAAAACATACGCGAGATTGAGGAAAAAAACCCGGGAGCGCGACTCGCCAGACTGATGCACGAAAGAGTATATTTTGGGCGCAATCACGGGGAGCACGCACGGCATGAGATTCAAAATCAATCCACCAAGATATGCGAATAAAATACAAACCCAGAGGCTGGAGAATTCCTCCGCCGGAGGCTGCACTCCGGGGGCGGACGTTCCAAGTTTGGGCGCGCTCTGGTTTTCGCCAGAGGCTGCCGCTGGGGAAGTCTCGGGGGTTGGCGGAGGGAGCGTCTCGTCCAGCTTTGCGACAAAATCGACTTTCTTCGGCGGAAGGCACGTCATTTCGTTGCACATTTGAAACTCGACGCTGCCGGCAATCTCTGGAAGCTGCGCCTCGGGTGTCGCCCATTGGAACGGAATGCGCCACGTCACGCTCTTTTTGTGCGTTTCGATGAGAATATTTCCCCAAAGCTCCTTGTCTCCTTTGACTTCCGGCTTCGGCTGAGTCTCAATCGTCCCCGCGACACGAATGCTCTCGTCGGGAAGATGAAATGAAGTCTTAAAAGGTCCCCCGTCGGGCTGCGTGATGGAATAAATGTACCAATCCCCCGGTATGTCGAGCGAAATGGAGAGCACTCCCGGCATATCGCCCTGCGGCGGACGAAACGCGGCGGCAGCTTGGACAGTCGCATCCGTCGTACTCTCGCTCGAATTATCTCCAGCGTTCAATCCGCCAAAGTCGAGTTGGAGATCGCCCCCGTCGTTTCCTCCCAAAAGATCGCGATACTCGCTGAATCGATCATTCTGCAGGGCGTGCGCCACGCTGCTTGCGAAAAGTATGCTGCCCGCGAAAACGAGGGTCAAAAATAGCGTCCAATGGTTTTTTAGGAATTTCATGGTACTCCCTTTACACTTCATCATCATTTTGTGTGGAATTCTACCAGCGGCGGGGTGCTTGCGCTCCCCCATGCCAAATAAACAAAGCCATGATATATTATGCCCTTTTTGGTTAAAAAAACAAGAGGTGTTTCGCGAAACGACCTCATTTTTCGCCAAATATCCCGGATTCTTTGGGAAAATTTCCTTTTTTCGTTAAAAAATGGGCGGATCTCCATTGCTTTTCGACGCGCTTGATGTAGAATGATGTTTCGGACGCTGTTCTCCAGTACTTTTTGAAGCGATAATTCGAAGCGACAATATGATCAAACTTCAACACATCGACGTGAAAAATTGCCTCACGGCGACCAAAATCCCGGGGATCGATTTCGTGATTAATCCTTACGTGGGGTGCCCTCATAAATGTGCCTATTGCTACGCGGAATTCATGAAGCGATTCTCGAATCACACCGAGCCGTGGGGGGAGTTTTTGGACGTCAAGCATCCGAAAGCGCCGATCCCGGTGCGAAAATTGGGCGGGAAGACGATCTTGCTCAGCTCCGTGACGGACCCGTATAATCCCTTCGAGAAGCAATTCAATGCCACGCGCTCTCTCCTCCAGGAGCTTCTCCACGCAGGGGCGTACGTGACGATTCTCACCAAGTCCGACCTCGTTCTGCGAGATTTGGATTTGCTGCACCAATTTCCGTCTGTCCACGTTACGTTTTCGATCAACTCGCTGGACGATTCGTTTCGCAAGATTTTTGAGCCGCACGCAAGCCCCATCGAGGCGCGTTTCGAGGCGTTGCGAATCCTCCACGACGAGGGAATCTCGACTGGCGTATTTCTCTCGCCGATTTTTCCTGGACTCTCGGATTTTCGCGCCATTTTGGAGAGAGCGAAACCCTGCGCAAACGAGTTTTGGTTCGAGAATCTCAAGCTGCGCAGCTTGTATCGTCGTCGCATTTTGGAGATGATTCATCGATATTATCCACATATGACGCCACTTTATCACGAAATCTACCTCCACAAACAAGCGCGAGAGTATTGGGATCAATACATGTGCGACATTCAAGAGTGGTGCGAAGAGGAAAAGATCGACGCGAAAATTTATTTTGGAGATTGTTGAACGTTCGTTGGATCATTTTTGAAAGATTATAATACTTCGCGTTGAAATTTCCGGTGTCGTCCGCCGTTGGAGCTATGCACCACGGCTCGCAAAGCGTCGCGTAAAACGGGAATTTTAAATCACGAGGAGTATAACTTGCGAGGAGTATAAAACAAAAGGAGTTTATTGTATGGGTACAAAAGAGTACAACGTCGCGATTTTAGGCGGAGGTTTTATTGGCAAGGTTCATGCGTACGCTTACGCCACGCTCGGATTTTATTCGAATCCTCTTCCGCTTCGTGCGAGGGTGCGGTACGTCGTGAACTCGCGCCAAGAGACGGCAGACGCTGCCGCAGCGCTACTTGCGGGTGCCAAGGGGAGGACTGATTGGGAGAACGTCGTACGCGACCCCGAGATAGACATTATTCATGTTTGCACGCCGAATGATCTTCATTTTCCCATGCTTCAGGCGGCAATTTCTGAGGGAAAACACATTTATTGCGAGAAACCCGTCGTGATGAACGCCTCGGAGGGGGCGCGTCTGGCGGCTCTGCTTGAGAATTATCGTGGTGTGTCGCACGTCGTTTTTCACACACGTTATTTTGCTGCGGCGCTCAAGGCGAAAGAGATGATCGACGCGGGGAAATTAGGGCGCATCCTCGAATTCCGCGGCGCGTACCTCCAAAACTCTCACGTCGACCCGGCACGACCAATGCGTTGGAAAAATCTCAAGGAGTCTGGCGGCGGCGTCCTTAATGATATCGGTTCTCATCTCGTCGATTTTGCGGACTGGCTCGTGGGACCTCTCGAAAAAACGCACGCGTTCGCCTCGTCTCCTGAGCCTTCCGACCTCCGTCGAGCGGCGGACTCCATGACGATGATTTGGAGCGCGCAAAATGGCGCTATCGGCTCGCTCCACATCTCAAAAGTCGCGCACGGCACGGAGAACGATTTCATGCTTGAAGTCTATGGGACGCGCGGCGCCGTTCGATTCCAACTTATGGACGCGCACTTCTTGGACTATTGCGACGGCGCGAAATCGACCGCACCCTTTGGGGGTGATGCAGGTTGGACGCGCGTCCCGGTGGGCAATCGCTATGCCGCCCCGGACACGGATTTTCCCGCGACGAAATCCGGCGTGGGTTGGGTTCGCGCCCATTGTACGTGCCTTGCGGACTTTTTGAGAGCGGTCGCGACTGGCTCGCCCTCCCCCATGAATATCGACTTGCGGCGTGGGATTTATATTCAGGAGTTGCTGCAAAAGGCGGAGGATAGCGCGCTTTGTGCGAATTTTTCGCCCACAGAGGAGAAGCGCTCTTGACACACGTTGCTTCTGGACTTATAATAGGGGCATGAGAACACTTCGAACATCGTTTATTGTCGTCCTTTTGGGTGTCGCGCTGAGTCCTCTCGGCTGTCGTTGGTCGTCAGAGGAGAGCGAGCCGCCAAATTCCACGCTCTCCGCGCCGTTGTCGATAGAAGAGGCGGAAGGTTTTGCGCGCACTCTCGAAACGCGCCTCAAGCAGGGAGATGGTGTGTTTTTTATTCGCGCCATGGATTGGAGCTCTCTCACGGACCGCGTCCTTGAGGGGCTTGAAGGGACGCCCGAGGCGAAGCAATTTTCGCGTGCCGACCTCCTTCGATCCTTCTCTGGGGAGAGAGGTTTCGCGCAGACGATCGCTCTCAAAGTCCGCAACGGCGGCGCGTATTCTTTTCTTCGGGCGAAAAAGAACGCAAACGACGAGATTTCTCTCACGTTTCGCTTGGTCGAGCAGGACGGCGGGTTGGATTATCACGATCTCTATGTGCGTCGAATGCCCGACGGAGGTGTGGGGGTCTATGAGATTCATCTTTATCATTTTGGCGAGAATTTCTCCGAAACGCTCCGCCGCGCTTTGGTTCCAGAGCGCTATGTGGGGGGCGTGACGAGCTATGGCACCATGATGTCGGATGCGGTGCAAATTTTGTTTCGCGAACGCTCCCAAGACGTGCAGCGTTGTTTTTCCGCGTTCGAAGAGGGGCGTTATCAAGATGCGCTCAACATTTATGACCAACTCCCTCCCGAGTTGCGAGTGCTCAAACCTCTCGTCATTATTCGTCTTCAGGCGGCGCAAAAGCACCCCGACGAGGGGGTGTATCGCTTCGTCCTTGCGGAGGCGCGCGAGCAGATGAGGGACGATGTGTGTGCGGACTTTTTGTCGCTCGACTACTTTTTTAACCACAAGATGTACGAAAATGCGCTCGATTGCGTCGATCGGATTGATGCGTACGTGGGTGGCGACATTTATCTCAATTTCTTTCGTTGCTACGCGCTCGTCCACCTCGCGCAATGCGATCGCGCGAAGCAGCTCTTCCTCGAGACGATAACGAAAGACCCTTCGTTGAAAGAGGACCCCACCTTCCGTGGGCTTGGAAAAATCTTGGAAAAATCGACGAATTCCAAAGCGATCGACCCTTTCGAAGAGTACGTTCCAGAGACGTGACGCGAAAGGACTCGCGACGATTAGCGATGGCGAAAGAATCCCTCAGAGCGCCATAATGAGCACCCCGAGAGAAATGAGAATGCCGCCGAGGATGCTTTTCGTGGTCGGAACTTCCTGAAGAACGACAAACGCAAGAATAATCGTGAGGACGATGCTAAATTTATCGACCGGCGCAACACGACTCACGTCCCCCATCTGCATCGCTTTGAAATAGAAGAGCCAACTCGCTCCCGTCGCCAAGCCGGAGAGGACGAGGAACGTCCACGTCTTGTGGGGCAATGAGGGAATCTGGCGGAATGTCCCGGAAAAAAGGACGATCGTCCACGCCAGGAGCAAAATGACCACGGTGCGAATTGCCGTGGCGAGGTTTGAATCGACGCCCTGAATGCCGATTTTGGCGAAAATCGCCGTGAGTGCCGCAAAAAATGCGGAACAAATCGCATACAAAAACCACATAAAATCTTCCTTTAAGACGAAATTTATAATACGAAACGCGCCGCCAGAAAGATCCAACAGCGCGCAAAAAAGGAGTTATTGCAACGTCAAAAATCAGACGAAAAAATGGAGTTTAAAGCCGCTCCATAATCTCTTCCGCCTGACCTTTCACCTCGTAGTTCTCGGAAATTTCGGCAACTTTCTTGAGAATCGCTTTCAATTCTTCCGATTTTCCCTGGAATTTTTTCGCGATTGCCACGACCGTCTCGCAGACGATTTCACGATACTGCGGGTCGTCGGCATAAGCCATGGCAGCTTGGGCGCTTGCGACGTCCACAACGCGCACAAAAACCTCGAACACGAGCGCTTTGTCCTGAGGACGCTGCGCCGTATCAAACCCGATTCGGCACATCTCGAACTTCTTCTCTTTCGGCATGTCGAATTGTCTCGGAACACGAATATAACTTCGGATTCCACGGATTCGATAGCGCTCTTCTTTCGACTCTTTCGCGACCTTGAGGCACGCAACCGCGACCGCCTCCATGTCGTCTGGAGTGTTCCACGCGCCGAGAGTTTGAGTGGCAATGTCGACCGTAGCGTCGTTCCAACATGCGGCTTCGACGCAAGCCAAAGCCGTCTTGCCGCCGATTTGCTTGAGGAGGGTGAGCATTTTCCCCTTCTCCTCAATGTCGGTCGCGGCGTTGAACATCTTCACGACGGCAGCCGCGCAATCCTCTCGAGGCATACGCGTGCACGCGGCGCGCAATATCCACGCAACTTTGGCGTCGTCTTGCTCGCCATCCAACGCGCGCACCAAGAGATCCAGGTTGTCGAGCGTCACGATTTCCGAGAGGGCGCGAAGAGCTGCGTCGCGCACTTGCCCATTCACGCCGGGCTGATTGGCGACTTTCACGAGATCCGGTCCCGCTGCCGCGACACGACGAAGCTCGAGAATCTTGAAGTAGCAGCAAGCGACGTCTGTTTCATTAATCGGAAGTTCTGCGAAGTTTTTTACGAAAAAGGCGTCGATTTCAGGACTTTGGATGGCGACAAATGCGGCGACAAACGCCTCGAGACACTGCTTGCGCTCCTCGGGAGCCTCACGAGATGTCGAAAATTCGATCGCTTCGAGCGCCTCGAGGGGTTGGAGGTCGCCCAATTTTCCCACGGCACTGATTGCCGCGAGTTGGACGCAGAGTTCCTCCGCCTCGCACAAACGAATCGCAACGGGGAAAACGAGCTTTCGGCTCGCGTCGTCCGTCCTGTCGGCAAGAGCGCGCAACACAAGCGCTTTTCGCTCTGGCGTGAGCTTGTCGAGCACGTTGAGCACGGCAGTCGTGATCGCTTCCCCATCCTCATCGGCATACTCTCGGATTGTTTTCAAACCACCAGAGAAGCAGCAGCACTTCTCGGAGAAGAGTTTGGAGACGAGAATTTCTGCCGCCTCGGTTCTTCTTGCGAGCAAGCCGTGGTACGCGCCCGCTTTTTGCGCGTAGACGGGGAAGCACGGAACGACGACCGCGTCGTAAATTTCAATCGCGCGCTTCGAATTCCCTGCGGTCTCGAAACTTTCGGCGCAATCCAACAACGCGTCCGCCAACGCCTTGCGCACCATATATTCGGCGTCCGGCTCGGCTTTTGCGGCAGCGAGAAGCGTGCTGGCGGCGTCTTCGGTCGCGATATATCCCAACGCAGCGTAGCACGCTTGCTTGAGAGCGGGGCATTTCGCTTGCGCCAGAATTTCCTTGATGGTCGGGACAGCCGAGACGCATTTTCGCGCGCCGAGTGTGTTGATCACACCGACCTGCGGCGCCCCTTGGAGGGATTTGGCAGCCTTGAGAAGCGCAGCGTCCACGGAGTCAAACGGCATCGACTCCAATGCGTATCGCGCGTAGTGCCCCAATTTGGGATGGCTCAGCATCCCCTCCAGCGCCGGGATGGCCTTCTCCGTTCCGATCACGGCGAGACGCTTGCACGCCAAGCCCTTCAGGAAAATATCCTGCTCCGTGTCGCCGGGAGCCGAGACGACGGCAATCAAAACCGCATCGTCCGACGCATTGAGAATTTCGTTTTTGTCTGCCGCCCAAAGCGTGGTACTCAAAAGGAGCGCCATGGCGAAAAGCGGGAGGAATGTATATTTTTTCATATCGAAAACTCCAATCAATGTGTACTTTTTCAAAACAAGGTGGGTGAGAGACGCTTCCTCAAGCCAACACTCGCGTGGGAGACTCTCTCGTAGAAAACGCTCCGACACTACAACGTGTACGGCTCACGAAGCGCGCGAGAACGCATCCGATTCGCGTCGTCGTCATCAATAAAGACCTCTTTCACGGGGTCAAATTTGACGGTACGTCCGAGTTGCCACGCGATGTACGCGCAGTGGGACGCGATGTGGGATTGCGCGGCAGCGTTCGCGTTCGCGGCAGGGTTGCGACGCGTTTTGACACACTCGCAAAATTCTGCAATGTGCGTGTCGGGCGACGTCCCGGGCATTCCAAAGTACTTCAACTCGCTGCGCAGCGCGTCGGACGAAACCGCCATCCTGCCGCTGTCGCCCGTCTCAACCCAGCCCTCTTCGCCAACGTATCGCGCGGAGCAGGTTCCAAGACCGAGCCAACCGGACGAGCGCATGACGAGTTTAAGTCCGTCGTCGTACCACGCGTAGACCTCGCCACCCTTGTTGCCATTGGCGTCGATTTGAGGGGTGTACTCGACCGGCGCGGTGTGGTCTTTTTCGGCAGCCCACTGGCAGAGGTCGACGGTGTGCGATCCCCATTCGAGGATTCCGCCGCCGTGGAAATCGAAATGTCCACGCCAGCCGCCAGCGACGTATCGAGAATTATAGGGGCGCCAAGGACACGACCCAAGCCACAAATTCCAATCCACATCGTCGGGGGCAGGCTCCGGCTCGGCAGGGAGCCAATCTTGCGTCGTGGCGGGCCAGAGTGTGTTGGCGTGGACTTCCGTGAGTTTGCCCAACTTGCCACTTTGTGCAATCTCGGCGGCAAGCATGAAGTTGCCAATGTTGCGGCGCTGCGTGCCTGCCTGGTAGACGATGCCGTAGCGATTCACGGCGTTGGCGAGTGCGCGGCTCTCTTCTATCGTGAGGGAGAGCGGTTTTTCGCAATAAACGTCCTTGCCATATTTCGCTGCCGTGATGGATGCCATCGTGTGCCAACGATCTCCCGTAGCGATGAGGACCGCATCGATATCGTCGCGAACGAGCATTTCGTCCATGTCTTTATACGTTGCGCACGCAGAGTCGCCGTACTTTTTGTCCGCCTCTGCTTTGATCGAAACGCGCTGTTTCTTCTGAATGTCGCAAATCGCAACGAACTGAATCTCTTTTCGATTCATAAAAACGCGCAGGTCGTGGAGTCCACGACTTTGGATGCCGATAGCGCCAAGGATGATCTTGTCGCTCGGCGCGACCGCCCCATTAAAACCGAGGGCGGTTCCGGGAATCACGACTGGGGCAGCGGCTGCCGCTCCGAGGACGGCGGCGCTTTTGAGAAAATCACGACGCTTCACGCATCGGTGGGGGGATAACATCATTCGGTCTCCTTCTGAGAGAAAATGGTGGTGGGAAATGTCAAAAATGGAAGGCTTCCATCGAACACGTGGGACACTTTCGCGCGCGGAGAATTTTCCCCCGAAAAGGGCATCTCGACGGTGTCCACAACGGAAAGCAACCCAGCATAACGCTCATTTTACAAAAACGTGCCACATTTTGCAAGGGTTAGTCCCCCGAAAAATGGAGAAAAGTTGGATTTTTTTGCGTTTTTTGGAAAATTTTGACATTTTTGGGGAGAAACTTTTAGGATGAGAAAAATTTCTTCTAAAAAGAGAAAAAAACTCGAACAGCGTGGCGAACCGTTGCGTATGTACTGATTGCAGGGATAATGCCGGCAGCATGGATTGTTTGGATTTTGAGATGCGGTGAGGAAAAAATAGGAAAATAGAGGCAAATTGTTCTTTTTTCCACAAAGAAGCTGAAAAGGTAGCCCTTTGGAGGGTGTCGCGCGGGTTTCGTCTTTTATTTTGTGCGGTCTGCGTGGGATTTTTCGATTGTTGTGGTTTTTTGGGCATTTTCGCTTAAACTTTTTTTTTTCTCGCAAAATGGCGTATATATAATGTAGATTCCATGCAGCAAGGCGTCATAAAAAGCCCATGGAAAACTTTTGCTGAATTGCCGAAACAAAAAATATACGAGAAATTTTTGCAAAAATTCAGTCAAAATGCGATAATTGACTTGCAAAGTGGCTTTTTATGGTGTATTTAAAAGGTGTACCGATTTTTTCCGGTTGTATTTCTCACAGGGATCGAGTTTGCCGTTGTGTAGAGCGCGCGGTGTCGATTGAAACTGTTCCGCTGCCGCGAGGTAGGATGAGTGCTGGGGCGAGAAACAGGATGAGAGTTTCGCGCGAGCCAAGGTGATGTGTTTGGTTGGGCGTTGGGACGAAAACGGAGTTGGACATTTTTCATTATCGTTGAATTATAAGTATCGGGCACTCATGAGGTGTGCCTGAGAGACTGCATGAAGCCGATTTTTACCTATTTCGTACTGGATAGGGGGTATTACATTGCAAGAGCCAGAATTTCTGGATGTAGATAATTTTGATCCCGAAGCGGAGTTGGATGAGCTGGAGCTTGACGAGTCGGTGTTGGGCACCGCGCGTTTAGACGAGACCCTCTCGGAAGACTCTGAGGAGACGGAGGAGCGGACGGAGCTTGAGAGTGATGAGCAAGAGACTTGGAGCGACGATCCCATTCGCATGTATCTTCAGCAGATGGGAGACATTCCGCTTCTTTCGCGCAAGGATGAAGTTCGTTTAGCAAGGAGGATTGAATCGACGAGGTCAAAGTTTTGCCGCAAAATACTGGAGTGTGACTATGTTTTGAAGCGCACCTGCAAGATGCTCGAAAACGTTCGGCTGGGAAACGTCCCTCTTGATCGCAATTTGCAAATTTCTGCCGATCAGGCGGAGCGGAGCCGCGTGCTTGCAAAGTTGCCGGAAAATTTGAAGTCCGTTCGAAATATCCTTGAGAGAAACAAGGTTTGTTATCATATCGCCACGAGTTTGAATCGTTCCCCTGAAGAGCGTCGCCGCGCTTGGCTTGAGTTGGGGCGCGGAAGGCGGCGTGCCGTCAAGTTGATTATGGAGTTGAGACCAAGGACTCAGAGGCTTGAGTATTATCTCAGCATACTTGAAGATTATTCGCGGCATATAGACGAATTGAGGGCGCGTATTCGAAGCGCTCTTGCCCGTGGCGGAAGAATCGAGAGGCAGATGCCATCGATTCGGATGTATCGTCGATATTTGATGGAGACGCGGGAGACGCCGACAAGTTTGAGAAACAGAGTCCAATTTTTGCGCACCGTGTACAAAGAATACCAAGACGCGAAGCGCGGTTTGTCCGAGGGCAACCTGCGTCTGGTCGTCTCGATTGCCAAAAAATACCGCAACCGCGGCTTGAACTTCCTCGATTTGATTCAGGAGGGGAACGCTGGGTTGATGAGGGCGGTGGACAAATTTGAGTACATGCGTGGGTTCAAATTTTGCACCTACGCCACGTGGTGGATTCGGCAGGCGATCACGCGTGCCGTTGCGGATCAGAGCCGCACGATTCGCATTCCTGTCCACATGGTTGAGACGATGTCGAGGGTGCGCAACGTTGTGCGTCAGCTTCAGCAGGAGCTTGGTCGCGAACCCACGGTCGAAGAGGCGGCGGCGAGAAGTGGCACCTGTCTTGAAGAAACGCGCAGGGTTATGACGATGAGCCGGTATCCAATCAGTTTGGATCGTCCTGTGGGCAATAGCGAGGACAGCCAGTTTGGCGATTTGCTTCCCGACACGGGCGCGCAGGCGCCAGCGGTTGGGGCAGGGCAGGACATGCTGCGGCACACATTGCGCGACGTGTTGGAGACGTTGAGTTATCGTGAGCGCGAAATTATCAAATTGCGCTACGGGTTGGGCGACGGCTACAGCTACACGCTTGAGGAAGTCGGGCACATTTTCAACGTCACGAGGGAGCGTATTCGTCAGATTGAGGCGAAGGCTGTGCGAAAACTTCAGCAGCCGGGGCGGAGTCAGGATCTCGTCGGTTTTTTGGAGTAGCCGGCGTCTTTTCTCTCGTATAAGTTTTGGTTTAAGGTGCGTCCTGCGGAAGTGCGGGGCGCGCCTTTTTTTTTGCTCTTGCGAGGCGTAGGATTTTTTGTTTCTTGCCTTGAGAGATACAATGGAATGTCCATTTATAAACATGACAAAGGAGACCAGATATGTGTATTCTTGTGACAAAACGCGCGCCGAATTTCTCGGCGGACGCATTGTTTCCCGACGGGGAAATTCGTTCGCTTTCCCTTGCGGATTATTTGGGAAAGTATGTTTTGCTTTTTTTCTACCCGATGGATTTTACGTTTGTTTGTCCGACGGAAATAATCGGTTTCTCGGACGCGTACGATGAATTCAAAGATGAAAACGTTCAAATTCTCGGTTGTTCCGTGGACAGTGTCTATTCTCACCATGCGTGGTGGATGCAGGCGCGGGAGGACGGAGGGCTGGGGCAAAATTTGCGTTTCCCGCTCGTTTCGGATTTTAATCGAAACATCTCTTTTAACTACAATGTTTTGCTCGAAAAAGGAATGGCGGCGCGAGGACTTTTTATCATCGATCGTGAGGGAATCGTGCGCCACCAAACCGTCAACGATCTTTCTCTCGGACGGAGCATCGAGGAAGCGCTGCGTTTGGTTCGTGCGCTCAAATTTGTCGAGCAAAATGGAGAAGTTTGCCCCATGAATTGGCGCTCGGGCGATCCTGCCATCAAGCCTACCGTGAAAGATTCTCTCGCTTATTTTCAAAGGCAATACGGTCACTTCGTGAAAAACTGACGTCCGTCCGTACCTGAGCGGGATTTGCGCGAAGTATTTCTTGATACTTCGCGTTGAGATTTTTGATTCCCTCCGCCGTTGGAGCTACGCACGCGGCACACTTCTTTTCCTTGCATAGACGATTCCTTGTACCGGATCTGAATATTTTGCTAGAGTATAACAAAAAAATTCCCCACCCACTTGACGAAAAAATACATTTGTGTTAGATTGGTATCTGTAGAGAGTGAAATTGAAAACAGCAGTATTTTTTATATGCCATGTATTCTCCTGATGGTCTTGTGCGATGCAGTGCAAACGGAGGGTGTGGTCTCCATGTTGGATTGTTGTTGAAATTTCACACGGAGTCTTCTCGACGGCTCCGGTATTTTTTCATGCACTTGTGAAGGAGCGTACAACGAAATGAACGCAAACGAAACAAATTTTTCGGTCTCCATGTACTTAAGCCAATGGCAGAAGGAGCGGCTCAATGGAGTCGATTTGCCATGGGATTTTGCCGCGTCGCAGACTGGACTCTCCGAAGAACAGAGACAGGATTTAGCCATTGCTCTCATTGCAGACGATTTTCGTAGAAGACGTGCGAACGATGAGCCGATTTGGATCGAGAAGGAGATGGATATTGTTCTGCCTCTATTTGAACAACGCGGAATCCCTCTCGATTTTGATCGGGTTTTGCGTTGCCTCATTCAGGCAGATATTCAGACGTTGCGTCATCGTCCGGATCCAGAGGGAATGATCGATCGATTTCCAGAGATGAAAGAGTATATTCTCCAATGTTTCGAAGCGTCGAAAAAGTATTTGAGTTCTTTGGTTCGGCGGTTGGATGAGCAGGAATTGCAAGATTTTGGGAACCCCACGCGCCCGGAAGGGGAATCGGTTTCTCTCACGGAAAAATACGACGTTACGCGTTTTATTCAAGCTGGTGGGCAAAAAAACGTTTATGAAGTGCGCCAGCAGAGTACCAATCAGCCTTTGGCATTTAAGGAGCTAAAGGGACGCTATCGCAACAGTTCCATTCAGCAGTCCACGATGCTTGCCGAGGCGGTTCTGCAGGCTCGGCTATCTCACCCGAATATTCCGATTATCCTCTCGCTCAACAGCAAGGAGGGAGAACTGCCCGCTTTTGTCGAGCGCCTGGTGCCGGGTTCCGATTGGGGGGATGTCATCGACGAGTTTCCCCTTGAAAGAAATATTTCCCTCCTTTTGACGGTGTGTCGAATTGTTGCGTTTGCCCATAAGCGGCACATCATTCATGGCGATTTGAAGCCCGATAATGTCATGCTGGGAGAGTCGGGCGATCGATATAACGATGTTTATCTTGTGGACTGGGGTTTTGCTCTTGCTCTGAATGATCCGGATGTTGATAATCGGATTGTTGGTGGGACGATTCCTTACATGCCGCCGGAATCTGTCGATGCCATTCCGTCCCGGCTGTCGTTGGCGACCGATGTTTTCATGCTTGGTGGGATTCTCTACCGCATTTTGGTTGGTAAAGCTCCTTATGAGGACCCGTATCATCTTGGTCCAATTGATGCGTTGGGGTATGTAAGCCAGGTAAAATTTGACCCCGTTCCTGAGGTTCATCCTAAAACAGGGGTGAAGAATCCTGAGGCGTTGATCGAAATCGTCAACAAGGCGCTTCAGAGAAACCAGGAGGATCGTTTTGTCGATGCGGAGCAATTTGCCGCAGCATTGGAGCGCTATCAAACGAGGGAGGGGCTGATCGCTCGTCTCGACCACGCGCAAGATACGTTTGAGTCAATACAACAACGCGCGCTGCCGGGGAAGCCATCTGCTGCCGAGCCATTCTTGTTGGAGCTGGTGGAGAATGTCAACGAATTCCGACTCATTCGCACGGCAGTGGCGGAGTCGGAAAAATCGGATTTGCCTCTGTCGGAGTCACCCGCAGGTTTTTCTAATTTGTATCGTGATGCATCGCAGAAGGAATGCGTCGCGCGCTCGTTTCTCATTGAGTCTGCACTTCGTTCGAAGGACTTTGGAATCGTCGCTGCGCAGATTCAAACGGCAGAAAATTTCTTGCAGGAGATGAATCGTTCAGGGCTGACGGAGACCAGCGCTTCTGATACCGCCCAAATCCAAACCTTCCGGACGCGCCTCCGGCAGGGATTGGCGGCGCGACGCAGAGAGCGCTTTATCAAGTGGAGTTTGGGGATTGCCTCACTCTGTGTTTTGGTTGCTCTTGTTGCAATTTTCCGACTCGCTGCACTCAATGCCGAGCAGGGGAGAATTAATGCCGAGCAGGAACAAGTTATTCAAAAGGAGCGCGCGGACCGTGCTGAGGCAGAGCTTAGAAATCGCTACGCACAAGTTCAGCAACTCGACTCTATTGCCGAAAAGGAAAAGTTCGGTCAGGGAAGGTTGGCGCTTTTCTCGCAGATGCCGCAGCTTTCGGGCGAAGTTCCTCTTGAGTGGCAGAAAGAGGTCTTGTTGCGAACGTCGTTACTTTGCGAAGAGACTTCTCCGAGGAAAGGAGTAGTGGACGCTCTGGGGATTTCTCGCGACGGGCAGTTTTTTGCCGAGCTGTCTTCGGACAATTGGGTCTCGATTTATTCCATGTCCCATTTCTGTCTCGTTGATCGGTTCCCGGTTCTTCTGCCCTCCAATGCAGGGGATTGTTTTTTGCTCGCCAACCCGCTCTTTGAGGATGAAGCAGCACGCCAACCTGTCCATTCTGCCAGATTCCTCGTGTGTGCGCAAAATGGGGTGGTTATTTTCTTGGCAAAACAGAAAGATATCCGCTCGCAGACAATCAATTTCAACGACGTTAATGGTATTCCCGCAGAGAAAGAGTTCAAATTGGGGAAACCCGTTTTCCTCACGCAGGAAGCTGGGAAGACAACGATGATTGTTGATGATGCCGAAGGCAATCTTCTTTTCTTTTCGTTCCCCGATGGAAAACTCTTGAAACAGGTGAAGGCTCATGAGAATGGGATGACGTGTCTCGTTCTTTCTCAAGACGGTAAGACTATCGCGACTGCTGGAGGGGACGGGCTTTTCAAACTGTGGAAATCGGACGGAACGCCGATTAAAACCTTGGCTCTTCCTTTCGCCGAAACGCCGCATGAGAGGTGGAAGTTCGTTCGTCGTGTGGATATTTCCCCCAGTGGCAACCTGATCCTTGCCAGTGCCGAGACAGGAAAGGTCGTTGTGTGGGATATTGCCGCAGAGAAAATCCTTGCGGAAATTACGGAGCCGGAACTGCCCGGTACTGAAGGAAATTTGATTCAGCGGGTCTATTGGCTCGATGAAACCCGCTTCGTTTCTCTTTGCCTTAACAACCATTATCGAATCTGGAATCTTGCGCAGCGAGACGAAGAGGGGAATCCGAAGTTTATCGACATTCAGGATCCCGAATCGCGTCCCGCCTTGGGCATTCGTGCCGCAGTATACTCATTGCTTGCGAAACGGCTGGTTATCCATGAGAACAATCACACGCTTTCTGTTTTTGATACCGAAACTGGCGAAAAGCTGGGTAAAACGACGGGAATACTCAAATTGTCGCATCCAAATTTGAGCGTCACGGATGCGAGATATCATCCAGGAGCCGATTCTCTCCTTGTGGGAAATTTTGCTTATTATCCTATAATTTCCTATGATCCGCGGGATCTGGAAAAACCGCTAGCGTACTTACCCTATCCATCCATCAGCGACCAAGATGTTCAACGAGGAAAAACTTTGGTGAGCAACCTCGCGTTTCCAGATGTTGGGAAGGAATTCGCCGCCTCGTTAGGCTCTGGCGACATGGTGTTTTTCGAGGTGGGGAATCCAACCCCAATACGAACGTTGTCGCGTATTTTTCGCCCCTTTTCGGCGGACGATATGACTCTGCCTATCATCGCAGCGTCCCCAGAAGGGAAAACATTTGCCCACACCACGACAACTGGTCGCAAGATAACACTTTGTCAGTGGAACGACGGAGAGGTCATTCGCTCTTGGCAGAAAGACAGTGTTGGAGACGAGTTCACCATCTTTTTGGCTTTCGTTTCGGAAGATCGGGTGCTTGAATTGACCTTTCAAGGTACGTTAACCTTGTGGGATGTTCAAGAGGGGAAAGAGTTGGCAACGACAAAACTGATGGCAGACAGACCTCGTTTTCTTGAGGTCACAACACCGTCCGCTTTTGCTCTGAGTTGGGACAAAAAGGAATTTGCCGTCGGTTTTTCGGATGGTTCCCTGCAAATTGTTCAAATAACCGATTTGTCGCTCATTGGTCAATCAATGCCAGAGTGGTCGAATCCCCTTTCAAATTACACCCACACAAGCCCGTACGCACTAGAGCGAGCCGACACGGAAGCGAATATCGGGGGGCACATGATGGCACCCGAGAACGCCGTCACGGGTGTTGATTGGTCGAGGGATGATAGCATTCTCGTGCTCTCTTTTTCGAGTGGTACGAACGTGATAACAGATTTGAAAACGAAAGAAATCTTGGCTCGATTTGTCACTGGCATAGATGAAGAGCAAGTTGTAGGACAAAAAAACCATTGTTTCTTTACAACCTCGGGCAAGTTGTTGACAGTTGGTACAGATGGGCTTGTTCGGCGGTGGGATTATTGCACCTCCTCAGAGCCGTTCTCGATCCAGAAGGAAAAACATAGCGCCGATAGAATAACGGCAGGAGCCGGAAAGCGTTGGGCGGGTCTGACCACCTCTATGGTTCGTGATTATTCCTTCTTCTTGCACGATGGGGAGAAAGAAACTTTTCGTCGCGGAAATATAGAGTTTTTCTCGAGGTTTTGGAATTCGGAGAAAAAGGAATGCTTCATTCTCCTTGGCAAAGACGGAAAGCTGGACGTGATTAATGACGAAGGCAAGTCGATAGAACATCCCGTTCTGACGGCGCAGAAAGGCATTCCCAAAGGTGGTTTCGTGCGAGTTTACGCAAGCCCGTGCGGACGTTGGATTGCCGCAATTGGACAACACAGTACTTCCAGTGGAGGAGTGTTATCTCTCTTTTCTGGCTCTGAAACAAAGAAAGGGGCTTGTTGGCTCTTCGATTCTGAGAATAGCGCGGAGGGGTGGAAGAGGTTGGAACTATTCAATTCTTCTTTTCAAGAGGACGAAACGGACTCGGTGCAGGTGGCATTTCGTGCCGACTCACAAGAAATGGCGGTTGCTGACAGCGACGGTGCCGTGGTGTTCTGGTCGTTAAAAGATAAAAAACAGCTATTCCCCACAAATCGTGTGGCACTCGTCGGTCCGGATATCACGACAAACCGAGGCAAAATCACCTATACGAAAAGCGGTCGTTTTCTCGTTCAGACCGGGCTTGCGAATTTCGTCGCTGTTTGGGACGCTGAAACACGAACTCTCATGCAAAAAGTCCCTCTCCAAATGTTTGATTCTTTCGTAAGTGTAATAGCGGTTGATGGTCTCGTTCCTCTAGGGCGAGGCTTTGGCGCGTGGGAAAATGAGGACGCTTTCGTTGCCGCTGGCGACGATGGGGTACTTCGTTTTTATCAATTTATCCCAGAAAAATTCGCGTTTGAGTGTGTTTATGTCGTATCCTCCCTCAAGTTGGAAACACTCATGGGATCTGCAAGACGGGGATTTTCGGATGATTTGGGAATCAATTTTTCTCCCATCAAAGACCTCCGATTGTGGATCAAAGACTTGGCGACGGACGTGACGGGGAATATTCTCTATGTCGCCACTGTGGCAGAGGCTCGTACCTACGACCTCACGATCATCCACAACGAGCTTAACGCGCTAGGCGAAAAATGGGAAAAACGCGACGTACAAGCTCTTTCGGGTTTGCTCTATTTCCCCAGATTGGGGTTGTATCCGGCGGCTCCGGCAAGCCCCTTGGTTTCCCCGACACACGAGGAGACGCCCACTCCTTGAGTCTCTCCGAACGCTTCCGACCGCCATTGAGCGAATTCCAACGGCGGTCGGTACGTTAAATTTCAACACGAAATGGCATAAAACCGTGTTGAGCAAAAATCGCCCCTCCCGCAAGGACGAGGCACGCGATCAAGCCGATCGCGAAGGCTTCGTTCACGCGGCAGCCAAACTTCATCGAAACGTATATTGTCATGAAGAAAAATAGTCCAATGATCATGCCAACCATGCCGCCACAAGCCTGATTCATCATTTCGTCGTTGTTTTTGTGGAGAATGTTGATAAGAAAGAACAGACCACTAATCATAGGAAGCGCGCTAAGCGTTCCCCCTAAATAGACAGACTGCTTTCCCACGACACTAACCAGAACTAAGGTGGTTCCTCCCATCAAAAATCTAATTATGTATTCGTTCATCGGACTCTCCCAATTAACTGGCGTTCAAATAAATTCGAGTTATCACAAAAAAGTGAGGAGCCGCGGTGCGTCACGCCAACGGCAGGCAAAACCGGAAATTTCAACGCAAAGCATTATAAAGAGCTCGAAGCTCCGTGTGATAAGTTTATGCTTCCGATATAATAGAAACGTAGAATATGGAGGAAAGCGAACAAAAAAATTCTATTTTGGCATTTGTGGTCTGACGCGATCCGCCCCACGCGGATGCTTTGGTGTGAGCGTGTTTTTCCTCTGAATGCGTCTTGAATGGGCTACTCGCGCGCCTTTATCATTTGAACCAACTCGATTTCAACATTTCGAGAAATTTCGCGAAAACTCAGAACCGCCGTTTGAGACGTTTTATCGCTCAGAATCTCACGAAGTGCCGATCGAATTTCCGGCGCGCAAAGGAGAACCGCTTGGCGTCCGAAAAACTCCAAACTTCGGTTCTGCGCCGCAATAAAGTCGTTGAGATACTGCGCGTCGGTGGGGGAGAGAAAAACATTCTGCCCCTCGTCCGTGTATTCGAACGCCTGCGCCACTTTCGCCTCAACCTCGGGCGCAAGCATATAGACGTACAACTTGCCGTCCGCGTCGAGATGACGTTCCGTGATTATTTTCCCGAGCGCGATTCTTGCCGCTTCTGCGAGTTGGACGATGTTGTTCTTGGCGGAGGCTTTGTCCGCAAGCGTTTCGAGAATGAGCGCAAGCGGGCGAATCGAAACCTCCTCCGCCAGCAGACGTTGGAGGACGCGGTGTATCTCCTTCAGCGTGAGTTTCTCGTTCGCCAGGGCATCGCGAACCGTGGCGGGATTTCGACTGCGCAATTCGTCCAGCATCGTTTGAACCGACTCGCGAGAGAGAAGCTCGGCAGCGTGCGTCCGCATCGTTGCGTGAAAGTGCCGAACCAGCATCGCTCGTGGCGAGACGACATCGTACCCCAACTCGCGCGCGTCGGCGGCGTGCGACGGGTCCATCCAATACGCTGGCGCACTCCGAATAGGCTCCTTCGTGAGAAGCCCCTCGACGGGTGCCGCGCTTTGGGGAGTTTCGATCGCCAGAACGAAGTCGGGACGCAAATTCCACTGCGCCGCAACGCTTCCGTTGATTCGAATGCGATACTCCGTGGCACCCAAATCGCGCCCACCTCGAATTCGCACGGGAGGGAGAAGAAGCCCAATATCTTGAGCAAGCGCGCGTCGAACATCGCATATCTCGTCGAGAAGCGGGCGAGCGGTTGCAGATTCCGCAGAGGATTCAGCGGCGGATTCTGGTGAGGATTCAAGAGCGTTCTCGTCGGACTTCGCCTCGGGATTTTCGCTCGTCCAAGAGAGGATAGCGCTTCCTAACTCCCACTCGATCGCGTCCGTTTGAATGGCATCGCTCACGGGTACATCTCGCGCGGCGCTGCCTGTTGCATTTCGTGTCTGCTCCGCTTCGAGTTGGGCACGTCGCAAAGTACTCCAGTGCAAATAGCCCGCCAAGGACGCGCAGCCGATCGCCAGCAAGCCCAAAGGGACGCTCGGCAACGGCGTGAGACAAAGGAGACCAAGGAAAACGGCGGTCGTTCCCAAAACGATGGGGCTTGAGAAAAGTTGGGTCGGAACATCGCGCGCAAACGCTCGCTCGCGATTGCTTCGTGTCGCCAAAAGTGCCGCAGCAATTGCCAAAAGGAATGCGGGGATTTGGCTCACCAACCCGTCGCCAATCGTGAGTCGCGTGTATAACCCCGCCGCCTCGGCGATCGGCATCTTGTCGCGAAAAATCCCGATCGCCAGCCCCGCCACGATGTTGACGCACGTGATACACAATCCCGCGATCGCGTCGCCACGGACGAATTTTCCCGCGCCATCCATCGCGCCGTAGAAGTCGACAGCGTCCATCAACTCCGCTCTTTGCGCAGCAGCTTCCTGTTGCGAAATCGCACCCGACTGCAGGTCGGCATCAATGGCTGATTGCTTCCCCGGCAGCCCATCGAGAACGAAGCGAGCACTCACTTCGCTAATACGCCCCGCTCCCTTCGTGATGACGACGAATTGAATGATGAGGATGATGAGAAATATGACAAATCCAACGACCGCATTATCGTTCGCGACGAACGTGCTGAAGGATTGCACGACGGCGCCGGCGGCGAATTCGCCCGCTTCCGCTCCGTGCGACAAAATCAGGCGTGTGGTGGCGATATTAAGTCCCAAACGAAAAAGCGTCACGGAGAGGAGGAGCGACGGAAAGATGCTAAAGTCCAAGGGTTTTCGCACAAACACCGTCGTGAGCAAAATGAGCGCGGAAAAAGCCAAATTGAAACACAGGAGCAAATCCAACACTCCGCCCGGCAACGGGAGCAATATGATGGCGATTGACACCAAAAGCGACGCGGGAAACAGGTATTCTGTCCAGCGCTCATGAAATCGGAATCGGGATAATAGGCTCATCATATTTTTGGTAAAAGAGTGAACGAAACGTCGGAATTCGTGTATTGTCTCCGCCGTGGAACGACACACGACACATCGCGAAAGCCGAAGCCGCGACGAGCCTCAGTATAGCATAGATGGAGTTTCTTGTCCAGACCTATTTTTACAATTTACGAGAGACCTTCCTTACTCGCACTCCTCCTTTATACTCGTTCTCCTTTAAATTCCGCTTCACCAGCATTTTTGCTTCGCTGAAAATGCCTGCATCAGAATCGCACAAAACGGAAATTCAAATGAGAACGAGTATAAAACCGAGAGTGTCCGTGTTCGTGTGAGAATCTCGGGTTCTCCCCCTTGACAGCGGTGCGGCGGTGGGCTACAATGGAGAAGTCAAGGTTTTTCCTCTGTGCCGAGGAGGTAACGCGAAGTATTATAAACGTTCAAAATGTCGGCTCTGATACTCACTTTTAGGAGGACCCCATGTCTGGTACCCAACAACCTGCTATTCCGGCGACCAACAATGCGGGAGGAGAGAAGCCCTCCGAGTGCGGGTGGGAACCCGTGTCGCCAATCCGCTGGTCGGAAGTCCTCGCGGTGCTTGCGGGGGTGTTCATCGCCGATTTTCTCTACTACCAAAGCATCGATTTGGGTACGGACTGCCGTCTCTTGTGCGCCACAGGCATCGCCCTTTTTTTCGCGGTTGCGCCGCTCGTTCTTTGGCTGGGCGCTTGGCGCAAAACGCTCACGATGAAGCGCTGCGTTCTCACGATAATGGTTTGGCTTGCGGCAGCGCGCATGTTTTTCCTTGCCTCGGCGGGGCTGGAGTTCGCGACGTTCGCACTTCTTTTTCTCCTCGTGGCGGAAGGTTCTGGCGTCCCATTCACGTGGACACACTTGAAGAAATACCTTGCGAACGCGAATCTTCGGGGTTTTTCGCGACCTTTTCGATATCCCTATTTTGTGCTTCACTCCCTCAAAATAGACTTGCTCTTTTCGATTTTGGTGCCGATTTTGGCGGCGCTTGTGTTTGGTGTCGTCTTCGTGATGGCAAATCCAACGCTCCAAAAATTATGCCAGCCGCTCTTGGAAATTGATCTCCGCCTCGATTTCCTCACGTTTGGCGAGTGCGTCATTTGGGTGGTTTCGTGTTGGTTTCTTGCGAGTCTTTTTAAGGTTTCGTACGAGGTGCCGATGCCGAACGACGTGATTGTCGACGATTCGGCTCCGCAGACCAATACGCTGTGGTACTTCGTCTGGCGCAATACGCTTGCTGTGCTCGTGTTTTTGTATGTTGTATATCTTATTTTTGAGTATATAACCCTTTTTGCGATACCGCGCCCTCAACACTTCGATTATCCCGCGTTTTGCCACCAAGGGGCGGCATGGCTCACGCTCGCGCTGGGGCTTGCGACTTGCGTATGTGCGATGATATTCACCCCGGCAATCTATCGCGACTCTCGACTCCCTCGCCTCAAGGCGTGGGCAACGATATGGATTTGTACGAATCTCGTCCTTGCTCTTGCGGTCTACACTCGGCTCGGCATCTATGTTGAGCGCAATGGTCTCACGTGGCTGCGCGTCGTGGGCTTTTTCGGAACGACCGCCGTCGTGGTCGGAATCCTTTGGATTTGTGTCAAAATACACAAAGGCTATCGTCTTTCGTGGCTTCTCCAACGTTTTGCCGCGACGGTCGGGGTGCTGGTTTTTCTTTTCTGCCTTTTGCCAATAGATTATATCGTCTACTCGTGGAACGGTTGGCAAATCGCGCGAGGGAACCTTTCGTGTGCGTATAATATAGCGGCGCAGGAGATTTCTCTCGACGGTTGGCTCGCCCTCTTCCCTCTCTTGGACTCGGAAGACGAGAATATCCGCAACGGCATCGGCGCGCATTTGTTGAAGGTTCAGAGCGATATGCAGAGCGCAAGGCTGCGTTCGCAACACGTTCCGGCTTCGTGGCGTCGGTTTGAGTTGGCAAAATGCCTTTTTCAAAAGAGGATGAAGCAATACGAAGCGAAAATCCCGCACTACACCAACATTTACGAAAGAGACGAAGCGATCCGGAAATTTGAAGTGTATACCAAGTCGGTATACTAATGTTTCCAGCGGTCTTCACTCTGCACGAAATCGCAAATGTGAAAAAAAGTTCATTTCGAACCCTTTTTCACATTTTAAGCACCACGGCTCGCAAATCGTCGCGCAAAACGGAAATTTTAAAGGACGATCGGTATACAAGGCACTCCGTCCACCTCATGGTATTTCCTGGAGGCTCAGACCTCCCCGCTCTCCAACATGATGAGGCGTAAGGCTTCGTTGCGAATTTTCCCCAAGAACGAACTCGCGATACGACAACGCATGACCAACTCGCCGTCGTCGGTGTATTGGCGGGAGAAAACCTCGCCATGATTCTCAAAAAATGCCGCGAGCCTCCCATTCTCGGCGCGCATTCGGGCTTCCACCGTGGGAAAATGGCGGCTGAGCATATCGCTCACGGCTTGCGCAAGGGACTCCAAACCCTCGCCACTTCGCGCACTAATGCCGATCGCGTCGGGGTAGCGACTCAAAAGCGCGTGGAGTCCATACTCTGGCGGAAGTGTCTCCTCTTGCTCCATCTCGCGCAAACGATCAATCTTGTTGATGACGAGAATGGTGTCCTTTTGCTCGATTCCCAAGTGTTCCAAGACCTCGTAAGCCGCCTGAATTTGAAACATCACTTGCGGATTGCTTCCGTCCGCCACATGCAGGAGCAGGTCGGCACAACGCGCCTCTTCGAGGGTTGCGCGAAAGCTCGCAACAAGGTGGTGCGGGAGGTTGCGCACAAACCCGACAGTGTCGCTCAAGAGGATCGGTCCCCAGCCGGGGAGCGTCCAACGACGGGTGCGCGTGTCCAACGTTGCAAAAAGCTGGTCTTTCACGAAGACGTCGGCACCCGTGAGCGCGTTCATGAGCGTGCTTTTGCCTGCGTTTGTGTATCCAACGAGCGAGACGGTGCGCGTTTCGTTTCTCGAAGAGACTTCTCTCTCCTTCCGCCTCTGCACGACCTCCAACTCCGCCTTCAGGTCGGCAATTCTTTTTTGAGCGAGCCGTCGGTCGACTTCGAGCTGCGTTTCGCCAGGACCACGGAGCCCGACGCCTTTTTTCTGGCGCGAAAGGTGTGTCCACATTCGTTTGAGACGAGGGAGCGAGTACTCAAGCTGCGCGAGTTCGACGGCGAGGCGCGCCTCTTTGGTTTGTGCCCGAGTGGCGAAAATGTCGAGAATCAACTCGGTGCGATCGAGGACTTTGACGTTGAGTTCCTTCTCGAGGTTGCGCGTCTGCCCGGGCGCCAAGTCGTTGTCGAAAATCACGACGTCGGCTTCGGTCTTCTCCACCATCGCTTTGAGTTCCAACACCTTTCCGCTGCCGATATACGTGGCGGAGTCGATCTGCGTGCGCCTCTGGATCATCTCGCCAACGACCTGTGTCCCGGCAGCTTCCGCCAGTCCGCTTAACTCGTCGAGCGGCTCCTCTCCCGCTTGCGTCGCAATCTCCAACCCACCCACCTTTTGAGGGAGAAGAACCGCGACCAGAAACGACTTTTCGTGTTGGACAGTTGTACTTCTATCTTCCATAAATGCTTTTTCTCTGTGTTTCGTTACTATACGTTACCATATGACTACATGCTACACGTTATTGTATTTGTGTACACGACTATATTTGTATACGATGTGCGTTGCGATTCAATAGCAGCATCCGTCCATAATAAAAACGTCATCGGAGTAGAAAGTGCCGTTCTGCGCGGGAATTGAATACGAGTCAGGATAGATATCGTAGGCTTCGTTTGGGAAAACAACTTGCGAACCCACTTGCGGCGCGCCGTCCGCAATGCGCACACGCGGCTTTGCTCCTGGAGCGGGCGCAGGCGGAGCGAGCGTCGTGGAGGCTCTTGGCGTGGAGGCTTGCGTCGGGGCGGCATAAAACGTCCCCGGGTTGGTGTTCGGGTTCGAATTAGCGTTGGAATAGCCACTGCGTGGGAAATTTCCGCTTGAAGGAGGAGTTGGCGCGCCAACTTTCGGATAGGGATGCTCCTGCATCGAGCGAATAACGTTGTTCGAGACCCCGCGCTGCTGGAGCGTGAGGACTTCTTGCGGCGTGAGCGGCTGGGCGCAGCCGTGTGTGCGAATGTGAGTGATTACGTTTTGGTCTGGCGCGCCTGCTTGTCTCCACGCCAAAACATCGTCAGTCGTCACGGGGCGAGCAAGAACGGGACGACCCGTGTATTGTTCTATTGCGGCACGATTCCGCGCATCGGATTTCACGTTTCGCGACGCAAAAATGGGGACAGAAGTCGAGGGATGATGCCGAGGCTGATCTGGTTCGACGTACGGACTTTGCGTGTCGCAGCCGATGTAGGCACCCTCCGTGAAAGGATTCGAGGTGCAGCCGGGCGAGACACTTGCCAAAAAGACGAGTGCCAATCCAAGAGAGAGGCGGGGCTGATTTTTCAAAATCCTATCTTTCGTCATTGCAATCGACGCGAACATGCCGCATTAAATTCTTATAATACTTCTCGTTTGAATATTAAATTTTGTCCGCCATTGGAGCGACCCACCATGGCTCGCAAAGTGTCGCGCAAAACGGAATTTAAAGCACGATGGATATAAAATGCTAAAGGAACGAGACGATTTTAACGCTTTTGTCGAATTTCGTCAAGGGGAATCGAGGGCGAGAAACGGAATTTAGCATAAAAAAGGGAAAAAAGGGAGGATTTTATCGCCTCCCCCCTTGTCATTTGCGCAGAAAAGTGAATAATATAGAATGAGGTGGATACTCAACGCGAAAAGCGATGTGGCGTTGTGCGAGAATGTGCGCGACGCTATTTATAATACTTCTCGTCGAAATTCCTGGTGCCGTCCGCCGTTGGAGCTTGCGCACCACGGCTCCCAAAACGTTGCGCAGAACGGGAATTTTAAAACACGATGAGTATAGAGATACGTTTAACCTGAGCTTTTAAAATTATGAGTCAAAACAAAAAACGCTATATGGACGAAATCTTCACCTCCAACCTTGATGGGCAAACTCCGCCTCTCGAGTTGGATGACGAGGGATTGGGTGATGCGGTTGCAGATACGCCAGATGAAATCGCTCAAGACGTCCTCTATGCTGGAGTATCGGAATCTCCCGAGGATGCTCGCGTGTCCGTCGACGCGGGGAACGAGGCGGCGGTGGAACCCCAAGATGAGGCTGGGTTCCGAGTTGAAGATTTTGTGCTCGTCTCTGAGGTCTCCAATGTTGACGTGTTCAAGAGAATTGAGGAGATAGAGAAACTCGAAAATCGTAAGAATCTTGAAGTGGAAGATTTAGCGGATTCGGAGAATCTAGCGGATTTGGATGATGATGAGGTCGAGTCGACAGCCTCCGTGGGAACGATCGTCTCGGTGGAGCTTTCCGACGAGGAGCCGATTCTTCCGATGATCGGCACGTACAAACGTCCGCAGGGTGGATTTGGTGCCGGAATCTTGGATGAGTTGGAGTTCGAGTCAGGCGCTCAATCGGAGTGCGTGATGAGCGCGACCTCCAATTTCGACGCTGATCTCGAAGTGGAAGAGGCGGTCTCAGATGTTGAGGCGAGCGAGGTGGAGGCGGCGAAACTCGAAAACGCTCCGATTCTTGCAGTCGATCCAGAACGTTTGGATCATTGGGGGCGTGTCTTGCTGGACTTGCGTCTGCCCGTTGAGGATGCGTCCGCGAAGGATGAGCGCGTGAAACCGCGTGTGAGAAAAATCGAGTACACCGATTTGGTGATCGAAGACCCCGATGCAATTCCAGAGGTCGAGCCAGAGGCGGAAGTTGTTGAAGATTCGGTAGAAGCCGAGTTCTCGGCACCCGCAGCGACGCACGCGCCGGCGCCCGTTTCGCCACGCGTTTCGACGAGAGAAATGAGAGAAACAAGAGAGCCGAGGGAAGAGAAGGAGGAGAAATTCGCCTCATTTGAGCGCCCATCTCGAAGAGACAATAAAAAGGGTGGGAGATCATCTCGGAAAGATAAACGAAGGAGCGAGCGCGACGACGATGTGGAAGGCGAGGAGGTCGCCAGCATCATCGGCGGCATTGTCGAAAGCGTCGTGGCGGACAAAACGCGTCGTGCTTTGCCACGAGGCGGCAGGAGAGTGGAAACGCTGGTGGAAGACTATACCCCTGTGGATGAAGGAAATATTTTGGATACGCAAAGCAAAAAAAGGCGTTCTCGATCGAGTGGCAAGGCGACAAAGGTCGAGAGCTTACATTATGAGGGCGACGATTATGAGATGTTCGATTCTCCCGTTGATGAGATGGCGGACGAGTTTGATGTGCGGCTGAGTGTGCGCAGGGATTTGGACGAGCTGGACGACGAGCCGGAAGTCGTGGAGGAGCGAGAAATTCCAAACAACGCGCGTTCTCGACGGCGCCGACGTAGTCGACAAGAGACGCAAGCGAGAGAGCCTCGCCAGAGCGTTGAGCGCGAACGCGACTTGGACGAGACGTTCGATCCATCCATGCGCAAGCGCGTGAGAAAACACTCTATGCCCCTCCCGGAGGAGGACACGTGGGGTGAGGATTTTGACGACATTCATGAGGATGGCGATTGGGACGACTCGCCCGTTGTGGAGAGGGAAGCGGAGCGTCCGAAGCGTGCGCGACGTGCGCGGCGAGGCGAGCCAACGCGTGAAGAACCATCGAAAAGGGGATACAAAAGATCGCAGCTCCATGAGGACGAGGAAGACCACGTCTTCACGGAGGTCGAGGATCAAGGCGAGGCGGACGACGACGAGTTTCTCGATATGGATTTCTCCCGCCGAAACGTTCCCGGTTGGCAGGACACCATTAATTGGATCGTCGGAACCAATTTGAAAGCCAGAAGTCGAGAACCCTCGAGCATGGCGCAAAATTCTTCGCGACCGCCGAAGAGAGGGCGTAAGCGCTAGGATTCTCGCATGGCAGCCCGTGTGCCTTAAGTTGCTCGGGCTGTTTTTTTGCGGCTCAAGTTGCGCCTCAAATTGTAGCTTAAATTGCGGCTCAGGAGGAGAAATGTTCCAACTTTTAAACCAACTGCGGAATCGTCCCAAAGACGCTCACAAAGGAACGTTTGGGACGGTTCTCGTTATTGGCGGAGGTCGAGGTATCCCGGGGGCACCCTCTCTTTGCGCTCAGGCGGCGCTTCGAAGTGGGGCAGGGTTGGTGCGTGTCGCAGTGCCTCAGGGTATTTGGCAGGTCGTCGCGTCGTTTGCGCCAGAATACACGGTCGTGCCGCTCCCGGAAGATGCCGAGGGGCTTCTCTCGGAGGACGCTATTGAGCCGCTTCTTGAGTGCGCGCAGCGTGCGGACGTCGTGGCGGTGGGTCCCGGAATCGGACGTGGCGGCGCGCGGAATGCTCTCGTGAAGGTTTTGTGGCAGACGCTCCCGAACCCTGCGGTCTTTGATGCGGACGCGATCAATGCTCTCGCCTCCTTGGAAGAGATTCCCCCTCATGCGGGCGCCCGTTTTATTACGCCGCATTCTATGGAGTTTTCGCGCCTTTGTCCCTCGGTTCCTCCCAACGATAGAGAGCGTCAGAAAAACGAGGCGAGAGCTTGGGCGAGGGTGCACGACGCGATTGTCGTTTTGAAGGGGAACGAAACTCAAATTTGCGACGCCAACTCGTTTTTTTTCAATCCCACCGGCAATCCGGGCATGGGAACTGGCGGCAGTGGCGACGCTCTCACGGGCATTTTGGCGGCGATTTGCGCTCAAACCCTCAAACGCAGCCTCCATCTTCCTCCCAACCTTGCTCCTCCCACCGACGTGTCGTCTCCCTCCTTCCTCCCCGCAGCACGCCTCGCGGTTTATCTCCATGGTTTGGCGGGCGATTTGGCGGCGCAATCGATGGGCGAGGTCTCACTCATTGCGGGTGATTTAATCCGTTTTCTCCCTCAGGCGTGGCAGAATGCGTAAAATTCTCTCCTCTCCCGAGGACTTTTGCAGAAAGATAGCCAATTATGAAAGGCAGAATCCAGTTTTTTATCGTTGCGACCACCATTTTTCTCTCGAGTATCGCGTTTAGCTATTTTAGCTGTGCGGCAGAATTGGGCACGGAGTCGACGCAAATTTCTGCGCAATCCACATCTCATCCCGCCGTGCGTGACGCGCTTCAGCCGTTTGTCGACCGCGGCGAGATGGCGGGGTTCGTCTCCGTCGTCGCGAATAAGGACCGTGTTCTGCAACTCGATTGCGTAGGATTTGCGAACGTCGAGACACAAACGCCCATGGCGCCCGACACGTTGTTTTGGATCGCGTCGACGACAAAAATCTTCACGTCTGCCGCCATAATGACGCTGGTCGATGAGGAGAAAATCAATCTCGACGACCCGATCGAGAAGTATCTTCCCCAATTTCGTGGGTGCAAGGTGTTTGTCTCCAATGCCGAGGGCGTGCTCACGCTTCGCGACCCTAAGACGAAACCAACCGTGCGTCAGGCGCTGTGCCACACGGCAGGTTGGAGCTTCAAAACGCCGATGATGGATCATTTTGGGATTGATTCGCTCCCACCCGACAAGGCGGCGCTCTATTTTGCGTCCGTCCCCATGGTCTCCGACCCCGGCGAGAAGTACCAATACTCTCAGGTGGGTATCGACCTTGCGGGCGCGATTGTGGAAAAAGTCTCCGGGATGCCGTTTCACGAGTATCTCCAGACGAAATTCTTCACACCACTTGGGATGAAAGACACCACATTTTGGCCGGATGCCGAGGCGCAGCGGAAGCTCGCGACGTCCTACAGGTGGAATCGAGAAGCCAATCGTCTTGCGGAGATGAAACTCGAGATGTTCTCCTATCCATTGGACGACCGAACACGGCGTTTCGCAGAGCCTGGCGGCGGTCTTTTTTCCACGCCGCAAGACCTCGTTAAATTCTTCCAAATGCTCGCGGGCAAGGGTGTTTATGATGGCACGCGCTATCTCTCGGAGTCTGCCGTGGAGCAAATCGCGACGAAGCAAACTCCCCCCAACATTTCGCACGCGTATGGTTTGTGTGCGTTTCTTTATGGCGCGTGGTTTGGGCACGGTGGCGCTTATGGGAACGAGGCTGCTGCCAACACGCAGACGGGCGAGGTGATGATTTATATGGTTCAAGTTGGGGGCGTCCCAAAGCAAGGCGAGGCGAAAAACGCTTGGCGTCAGGCGGCTGAGAAAGTTCTCAAGGAGCGAGCGATTCATGAGTAAAAGTGAAAAGCCTTCCAGGGAAAATCTCCCTGAGGGAAAATCTTTGTGCGATTATTGCAAGGGCAAATGCTGTCGCTATTTCGCGCTGGGGATTGATGAGCCAGTGGATTGGGAGGATTTCGACCGAATCCGCTGGTTTCTCCTTCACGATAAAGCCGCCGTTTTCACGGAAGACGAGGATTGGTACTTGCTCGTCCGAACAAAATGCAAAAATCTGGACAAAAACAACCGTTGCAAGGATTATGATAATCGCCCCAACGTGTGTCGCCAGTACTCCTCGAGCGCGTGCGAGTACAAAGACAATTGGGTTTATGATCGCTATTTTGAGACTCCTGAGCAGGTTGCGGAGTATGCCGAGGCGGTTCTAGGTCCGCGTTTCGGCGACGATATTCGCTCCCCGGAGAATCCCGCAGGATTCTCTCTTCAGGGCGGGGACGACTCGTTTTAGTGTGGTTCATTTCGCGCGCATCGTCGTCTTTGTGATGCGCGCTCAAGCGCTCATTCTGTGCATAAAATAGCCAATTTTGTGGAAATTTGCGCATTCTTGCAAATTTGCGTAAAATAAACAATCTTTTCTTTTGGTATGATTTTTTTCTTTTGTGAGGATTTTCTCGATAATAACTATTCTGTTGGTGAAAATTTGCCGATTAGAGATGTAAGCAAACTTTCGGTGTATTCTTGTTGAGGTTTGCAAGATGAGAGAAAGAGGAGGACCTCGTGAGACATATATGCAAAATTTTCCCGATTAGCGTAGCAGTGTGCGCGCTAATAACATGTACAAACGTGATGAGTCAGACGCCGTACGCGTCAGGCGGCTTAGTGGGAGGCTCCCCTGCCTATGGAGCAGCCGATAGTGTCTATCAACCCTCTGCGTCGTTGGGGAGTGGGGCGAGTGGAGGTGCATCCATAATGGACCCCGCCATGGCTCCGGCAGCCGCACCCTATGCAGCTTCGTCCTATCCCGTCTACGATACGGAAGTTGGCGTGTCGGGTCCTGGAGGTTTCGTGACAACGCCTGGGTATCCACGCACATCCGAAGCCAATCCGGACGCCCCATCTTCTCCAGAGTTGGACACTTCTTATCCTACGACGCCAGAGGGAATGGTTCCTGAGCGCGTGGGACAGAATCCGCCGCTTAAACCCTTCCCCGAGCAGGAAAATTATTCCTACAGGACGAACACCGCTGCGTCCAACAGCGCGTCGTGCCAAATCTGTGGAGAGGGCTATGGGAGTCCATACCTTTGGCAGATTCATGTCGCAGCGAAAATCAAACACCGCGAGCGTGCCGAGAAATCGCAATACACCTTTTATAACGACTCAAACGCTATAAGCGCGAATACCGACTTCCCGGTTGCCGTAGGGGCGGATTTGGCGTTGACGCGATACCTCGGGCGGAACCAGTTCAATTATGATATTTGGCTGGATTTCCACTTCGATGGACTCTACGAATGGGACGCAAACAGGAGTTTTTACGATGCGAATGGTTTGTACTCCCCGTACGGAGTGGCGGGTCTGACGAGCTACGAATACACCTATACGAAGGAAGATGGCGAAACGACTTCGACGGCGCAGTCTATCCTTACGACTTTGGACTTGGACTATTCCGCCTCAATGAACACGGGTGAGATTATGTTCCAACTTCGCAAACGTGGGCGACCCGACCCGATGGTGTGTCATCCGAATGGACGCTGGTCGCGAAAGTGCCAAGGTGGTCCGCGCTACACGCACCTCGTAGGATTTCGTTTCACGGAGTATGACGAAGAACTCAATTGGCGCGGAACGTCCTCAATCTACGACAAGGCCGACCAAACCCTTCTCGGGTACGCGAATGGTCTGGCGTCGATCGAGACCACCAACAGCATGATTGGTTTCTCCTTTGGTGGAGAATGGGTGGACAAGCACTGCGTTTGGAGTTGGGGATTCAACTGGCGCATCACACCGTACCTCAACATCATGGAATCCTCCTTGTACACCACGGATTATGCGGATAATTATATCAAGTCCGACGTGAACGAAACGGACATTGGTTACCAAGTCGACCTTGGCGTGTTTGCGACCTATAAACCATTCCAACACTTGATTTTGCGGTTTGGCTACGACGCCTCCCTCCTTGGGAATTTGGCAATGGCGAACAGGTGCAGCATCCCGAATGTCTACGGAGCCGCAGTGTTGTCCAATAACGATTACCTTATCTTCCAATCATTGAGCTTCACGGCAAAGTTCGTCTGGTAAAATTCCCAGACCAACAGACCTATCAGAAGAGACCTCCTCCTCAATAAGCGGGTTTTGAATCAGGGAAAAATTCAAAGCCCGCTTTTCTTATCGACTATTTTTCTCGTCGAGCGCCACACCTTGTGAGAAACCTCGAAATACTTCCACGCATCACCGACGTCCACGACGTCCGCGCCCTTTGGGTTTTTCGAGCGCCACTTCGTTGAGAGTTTTGCCTATTTGAGAGCGGATTTGCTCGATTCTGTCGCGAAGGATTGCGGCGCGCTCGAATTCCAACGCGTCAGCCGCCGCCAGCATCTCCTTTTCCAACTCGGCAATGAATTCTTCCGTCACAATCTTTTGCTCATCCTTCCGCCCAACCGCCGCATTGGCGCGCTTGTGTGCTTCCGCCTCCTGCTCGATTCCTTTGTGGATATTCTTTCGAATCGTCTGCGGGGTGATGCCATGTTCTTCGTTGTACTTCTTTTGCAGCTCGCGCCGTCGATACGTCTCGGCAATAGCGTTTTTCATCGCCTCAGTCATTTTGTCGGCATACAACAAAACCTTCGCGTTGACGTTTCGCGCCGACCGCCCAATCGTCTGCATGAGGGAAGTTTCGCTTCGCAGGAACCCTTCTTTATCCGCGTCGAGAATCGCCACGAGCGAGACCTCAGGGAGGTCCAACCCTTCACGCAGAAGATTGACTCCAACCAGAACATCGAACGCTCCCTCGCGCAGCTCGCGCAGAAGCTCCACGCGCTCGAACGCGTCCAACTCGCTATGGAGCCACTTGCATCGTACACCCTTTTTGGAGAAATACTCAGACAAATCCTCCGCGAGGCGTTTTGTCAAAGTCGTGACGAGGACACGCTCCCCTTTTTTGGCGCGCTCCTGAACCTGCATAATGAGGTGCGGAATCTGCCCTGGCGACGCGAGTGGCGAGACTGCCGACTCCCCCGCACGTACTTCGCTTGCCGGTATCACTTCTATTTCTGGATCCAGAAGCCCCGTTGGTCGAATGATTTGTTCGACGAACTTTCCTCCCGTACGTTCCAACTCGTACGGTCCCGGCGTTGCCGAAACGAAAATCGCCTGGTTGATTTTCCCCTCCCACTCCGGGAACGTGAGTGGACGATTATCCATCGCGCTCGGGAGCCGAAAGCCGTGTTCGACCAGTGTCTTTTTTCGATTGCGATCTGCCATCTGCATCCCTCGGATTTGAGGCACTGTGACGTGCGACTCGTCCACGAAAAGGAGATAATCCTCCGGGAAAAAACTGAACAACGTCTCTGGTGGCGACCCGGGTTCGCGCCCCGAAAGCGGTCGGCTATAATTCTCCACCCCAGGGCAGTATCCCACTTGCTGGAGCATCTCAAGATCGTACCGCGTCCGAGCCGAGAGGCGCTGCGCCTCGAGGATTTTCCCTTCGTTCTTGAAGTACTCAAGCTGCGCCGCCAGCTCGCGACGAATTTGCACCAACGCGTCCGCAATTCGCTCCTCAGGCAGGACGAAATGCTTCGCCGGGTAGATATAAATTTCGTTTAATCGTTCCACAACTTCGCCCGAGAGGGGGTTGATGATCGAAAGTTGTTCGATTTCTTCGCCCCAAAACTCGATCCGATAGGCAAATTCTTCGTTACTCGGAAAGATTTCGACGCAATCGCCCCGGGCACGAAACTTTCCGCTGTCGAGAACGACGTCGTTTCGTTCATATTGAAGCTCGACGAAGCGCGCAAGAAGCGCATCGCGCTCGAGAAACTCCCCAACGCGCAGCGCAAAGACCATTTTTTTGTAGTCTTCAGGCGAGCCTAATCCATAAATCGAAGAGACGCTCGCGACGACAATCACATCTTTTCGCCCCACAAGCGCACTCGTCGTGGCGAGTCGCAAGCGATCGATCTCCTGATTGACAGCGGCGTCCTTCTCAATATAAATATCCCGCTGCGGAATATACGCCTCGGGTTGATAATAATCATAGTAGCTCACGAAATACGTGACGGCATTTTTTGGGAAAAACTCCTTGAACTCTCCGTACAACTGTGCGGCAAGCGTTTTGTTGTGCGACATGACGAGGGCAGGTCGCTGCATCTGTTCGATAATATTCGCCATGGTGAAGGTTTTTCCCGACCCCGTGACGCCTCGCAAGGTTTGGCATTTTTCCCCGCGCCGCAGCCCTTCCACAAGCTGATGAATCGCCTCTGGTTGGTCTCCGGCAGGTTTAAATGGTGAGATTAGTTGAAATTCGGGCATGATAACGAAAAGTCTCCGACAAAAGCGATTCGAGAAGAGTGACACAAATGCTCCTTATGATACCAAACTTCGCGCAGAGTTCAAGGGGGAGGGGGAGAGCCGGAATTTTCCTCTTTTTTGGGGTGCCTTCAAAAAAAGTTTGCGTTCTCGGCTCTTCGCGAACGGCGTGAGACGATCAAAAGCTTTTTGAAGGAGAGTTTGAGAGGAAG
>JAUNBK010000043.1 GCA_030527105.1 Planctomycetia bacterium | reverse complement strand
GCGTACGTTAATCACCGAGAATTTCCAAATTCTCGGCGCAAAAACGGAATTTTAAGTGCGATTGAGTATAATATCGGACAATTGAGCAAAGTTGTTCAGGTACACGCCTCATCGTTCGAGGGGCGTTATCCTTCTGAGGGGCATTCGTACACTTGCATCGGCGACGTGGATTGTGGAACAGACAACAATCAGCGCGACGGCTGGCTCTACGACATTCTGCCCTATATCGAACAACAAACGCTTCGCAACGCGAGTTTGAAGACGCGTCTCACAACCGCACTTCCCGTTTGCTACTGTCCTTCGCGACGTCTGAGGGGGTTGTACGCCACGAAAAACCGCCCTGTTCAAGGGACAGGCGTAAGCGTCACGGCACATAGCGGCGTCACTCGCACGGGCAAGTGCGACTACGCTGCCAACTGTGGCACCATTGGCAACGTTCAGGGAAAAACCGTCGCCAATTACGACAACGGCGGGGGCGTCATCTTTATGGAGTGCATGACCTACGACACGGATATTTCTGATGGCTCCTCCAACACCATTTTGATGGGAGTGCGAAGTTTGGGACCGAAGGTGTATATGAACATGGCGGACTTGAGCGACGACGATGATTGCATCCTCGGTGGTGGGCAAAATTACGATACTTCCCGTTGCTATTGCGAGGGTACCAAATTGTCCAATCCCGAGTTGGTTTAAGCAACAACATATCAATACATTCGGATCGATTCACTCGGGGAGTTTTTAGGTTGGCTTTTGCAATGCGCACGTTGCGCCGATCTCCTACACAACCGACAAAACCGTCATTTATCGATTGTTGAACAGCAAGGATGGCAAGCCGATCGACATGTAGCGCGAGGTCTTGAGTCCGTGTTTTATGCTTTATAATACTTCGCGTTAAGATTCCCGGTTCCGTCCGCCGTTGGATATGCACTCCACGGCTCTCGACACTTCGTGAAAGTTCAGATTCATTGGAGCGCGAGTAGGGGACTTCTGTTTTTTTGGTGAAAAAGATTTTTTTGGAGAAAAGAGGAATTTTTTCCCTCTTTTTTGGAAAATATTTATTGACATGCCGCCGTTTTCTCGTATAATAGATATTGAGGGTTTGTGTCGTGTCCGCACGGCAATCGTGGAAGAGCGTTTCCAGAGTACGAATACAGAACGGGGAAATACAATGACAAGACGGGGTTTTACGCTTGTGGAGCTGCTGGTCGTGATTGCGATCATTGGGATGTTGGTGGGTTTGTTGCTGCCAGCGGTGCAACAAGCTCGCGAGGCGGCGAGAATCCTCCAGTGTAACAATAATATCGGACAATTGAGCAAAGCCGTTCAGGTACACACCTCGGCGTATGCGGGGCGCTACCCTTCTGGGGGGAAAGGCTGCCTGTATATTGGCGACGTGGATCGTGGAACCGACTGTAATCAGAACGGTGGGTGGATCTACAATATCCTACCCTATATCGAACAAACGGCGCTTCGCAATGCCAGCCTGGAAACGCGCCTTACGACTGCGCTGCCCGTTTGCTACTGTCCTTCTCAACGTGAAACGCGGCTTTGGGCCACGAAAAAACGAGCGGTGCAGGGAACTGGCGTAAGCCCTGGCAACCACGCAGGCGTCTCCCTCTCGGGTAAGAGCGATTACGCTGCCAACTGCGGTACCGTAAATAATGTCGAGGGAAAGACGGAGACCGAATACAACGAAGGCGGCGGCATTGTCTTCAAACAAAGCATGGTGTACGACACCGACATCTCCGATGGTGCCTCTAATACCTTTTTGATCGGGGAACGTAGCTTGGCCCCTGACGTTTATCTTAAAATGGCAGACCGAGGCGACGACGACGACTGCTTTTTGGGAGGGCAGAACTACGACACCCTCCGTTGCTACGCGGGCGGAACTGCGATCGTCCAGTCGCGAATGGGTTGGAGCAACAACCTTAATACATTTGGCTCGGTTCACACTGGGAGTTTTTATGTTGGTTTTTGCGACACGCACGTCGCGCCAATTTCCTACACTACCGACAAAACGGTACTTTATCGCCTTATGCACCGCGCGGATGGTCAGCCTGTTTCTGATTTCTAACGGTCGGTCTCGTAAATTTCCGCCCTGCTTCGTTCTGCTTGAGAGAATCAATAATACGCCTCAAGCGGGACGGTTTTGACGCAACATTCGCCCAGTTTGAGCGGCAACACGAAACGGAACGCGCCATCTGTGGTTTTCTTGTCGTGGCGTATGATACGCAGAACCTCCTCGCGCCTCATTTCGGGAGACTCTGTGGGAATCGAGAGCGCGCGCAGGAGAGCGGTTTGCCGCGACGCCAAATCAAGCAGGTCTTTGTTAGAGGGGGTCATTTTTAGCGCGAGTCGAGTCGCAAACTCCATCCCAATGCCAACCGCTTCCCCATGGAGGTATGTGCCGAAACCGCAGAGTTTCTCCACGGCGTGTCCAAAGGTGTGCCCATAATTAAGAATCGCGCGTCGTCCTGTCGTTTCGCGCTCGTCCTCACACACGATTTGCGCCTTAAGTTCGCAACATCGTGAGATAATCCTCGCGAGCGTCTCTTCGTCTCGCTGTTTGATGCGAGGGACGTTTTGTTCGAGAAACGCGAAAAAGTTGGCATCCAAAATAACACCATACTTCACGACTTCCGCCAAACCTGCGCGGAATTGTCGATCGTCCAAAGTGTGGAGCGTTTGCATGTCGGCAAGAACGCCTTTAGGCTGCCAAAAAGCTCCGACAAGGTTTTTTCCTTGCGGGAGATTGACGCCCGTTTTCCCCCCCACGGAGCTATCGACCAGCGCGAGGAGCGTCGTTGGTACCTGAATGAAAGGCATTCCACGATTGAGCGTAGCGGCAACAAACCCCGCCAGGTCTCCGACGACGCCACCTCCAACAGCAACGACGACGCCATTCCGATCGGCACCGCACTCAATGAGGCGTTCCCACAACATCTGCGCGACTTCGATCGACTTGCTTTCCTCGCCCGGCTCCACGATGCAGAGGTCCACATCGACCCCCGCTTTCGCGAGCGCATCCGCCACGGAGAGTGCATACAAAGGTTCAACATTTTCGTCCGAAATCACGAACGCATGTCGCGCGGCAGGAGTCCATTCGGAAAAATAATATCCAAGGTTGGACAAGATATTGTTTCCTACAAGGATGCCATATGCGTTCTCTTTGAGCGCAACCGGCACAATAAAAGGGGTCATATCCACTCCGATATTTGTGATACTTTGCTTGTGAAATTTCGGTTTCCGTCCGCCGTTGGGGGCATGCCTCCAACGGCTTCTCTCTCATTTCTGAGAAAACTCAAATTCATTCGAGCGCCCGTACAAAAACTCGGGAGCTACTTTTTTTCTCGCACACAAAAGCCGATTTGGAGCCAACCATTGCACGATTGGAGAAAAACGGGGGCGAGCGTCATATTTTGAGATAGGGCAGCGGCACCTTCGCCAGACACATTTTCGCCAAGCGCAATCTCTCGAACTTCTACCCGTTCGGGGAAAATATCCTTGAGGCGGCGAGATAAAACTCGGCGCAAACTGATGATTTGAGCTGGCAGACGCTTTTGCACTTCAGGATTAAAATCTGGAGGAAGCATTTCGATACCATCCTGACGCACCAAGAAGCATTTTTCGCCTTCCGTCACGAAAGCGTACGTCACCGCGATATTAATCGCAGGATACGTCTTGTCCTCGTTGATGATCCGATCCGCTTGAATCGTGAGCGACACGGTGTTTTCGTCAAAATTCGTCGAGATCGGATAATCGCATGGGAATCGAAGTTCCCACGAGTCGTCGTTTTGACCTTGCGCCGCCTCGGAATTCTCTTTCGGAGCCGACTCCAAGGCGTTTTTCAACCACTGCGGCGCGCCTGTTTGGAATTGAGTTCTTGCGGAAGAGTCAAGTTTCATACCGCTCAGGAAGCCGGAGAAGATATTTTGCAGCGCCGACTCATGAATGGCGATTTGGATGTCGCAGTTCTCGGCAATCTCTGGAGGGAGTGTGGGAGCCATGAGACCCGAGTTGCAGGCAAATTCCGTTTTGACGTGCGCGCCAGCCGGATCCGACCACATCGTCGTGTTGGCGGGGCGCAAACCTCGTGGTGCCAAATGGAAGAGAATATCGTGACTAATTTGCCTCTCCCATTTTTGAAGGGCGGGGTCGATTGATTCGTTCAACTCTCGTTCGAGTCGTGACTCGTTCCGGGAGAGCAAAATGCCCTGCGTCTCGTCCTTTCGGGCATATGCGCGACGCTCTGCCGCACTCTCAACCATAGGTCGAGAAAAACGATCTTGAACACGCACGATTTCCGAGTTGCCCGAGATGTTCGCGACGGCAGGAGTCGAGGAAAGACCGTCTGGTTTCACGCGAATTCTCTTGGTTGCCTCGACGCGATTGGACGAGACAGACGTGATGATGGCGGGACCTGCGTGCGCATTCGTCTGACCCGTTGCGGTACCAGCAAGAGAGATTTCAAGCTCGATAAAATTATCGTTCGTGATGGGCGAAATACCGAGGCGCCCCGAGAAATGAGAATTCCCTGTGATGGTCGCGTTATAAATGTTCTCACGAACCTTTTGATCTCTTTCGATCGCATTTTCTCCGAAATTTTGAAAAACGGACTGATTGAAATGAATCGCAATGTTCGAAAAGTTCCAAAGATTTCGCGTGTTTTCGACCAAGTCGGGCGCTTGACCCATCCACGTCATCCAGCGCAAGGCGGATTCCACGCCGCGTTGAACGTTGCCATTCGGATTTTTATCTGCAAGGATTAGGAGCGTTGCCAGTTTTTTCGCAACCGACATGTGTCGAGCGCGGGCGACTGACTCGTTCGCACATGCGTGCAATCCCAAGTAATTTTCGAGCGCAACACGCACTTTTGCGAATAATTGAAGCTCCATTCCATACACCCCCGTCGAGAAGCAGGCATGCACCATGCGCAAATCCTCAAGCGAAACGTCGTTTTTCGGGTCGAGCGCAGGCTTGAGCTTATCCCACATGAGCGCGCGCTTCCATTTGCTCGCATTTGGCTCGCGCGAACGATCCAAAAACGCCTCCAACTCTTTTGCCTCATGGATGAGCACCAAGCGCGCCTCCATCTTTTGCGCGTTGGTCGGCAGGCAAAAAATCTCGCTCTGAAGTGCCCAAAGCTGCGCCGTTTGCAAAAATACGCTGTTTTCGATTTCTTCCGGTCGAAATTTTTTGAGCATTTCGACTGGCTGCGGATTCTCCAATTGAGTCAAAAGCGACGAGGCAAATTGCGGTTCCGGCGGCACGGGCACAGCGCTGGGACTCTTCTCGGCAGAATCACCCTCTTCCGCGCTCGCCGTGCTCTCCTCTTCAGTGCTGCCCGACATGGAAATAGAGGAAGGCGCAGGCGTCGTCTCGTTCCAAGCGACGGTCGTCTGTGTGTGAGAAATCGAAGCGGACTCACGAATCTCCGCATTTTGTGCTGTTGAAACCGACGGCGCGGGAGATTCCTCCCTGCTCAAATTCTCACCAGCGTCCGCCTCAATAAAATCGGACACTAACACGTCGTCCGCTTCTATATTCGCCACGGGAAGGACTTTTTTCGAACTTGTTGGCGCGCTTTCGAACTCACGGGAGCGAGACTCTTGAGCGAGGGATTCTTCTTTGAAGACGATGGTCGACGGAGTCAACGCATTGCGGCGCGCGATATATTCCTCCGTCGTTTCGCGCTTGTTCCATGGGAAGGATAGCTTTCGCCACGTGCGCAATAATGTGAGAGACTCCGCGAGCGTTTCAAGCGGACGATGTTCCTCAAAACCTTCTGCGTCCGCAACCTTCAGAGTAAACTGGAAGAGTCCCTGCGTCGATTCGGGGGTTTCGGAATCTGCAACCAACTGTTTCAAACTTTCCAAATCGAGATATTCTCGCCACTTTTGGGACGTTTCGTTCTCGTCCGAAAAATACACCTCGACGGTTTCTATGTCCCGAAGGACGATTTCTTCGAGCGCTCTTTCATTTTTTTCGAAAGTTGAATGCGTATAAAAAATGCAGAAAATAAGGATTCCAACGAAAGCTGCGCCTAAAAAGACGCCCCCAAGTACCATGGATCGTGTTGACATTTTATCGCTCCGTGCTATATTAATAGGAATTATTTTATGGTTGATTTCGGTCGCCGACGGCACTCCGACTTCTTTATAATCGAGAACTTTTAAACGAAAATTGACCCTCTTTTGCCAGAAGAGGGTGCCACTTTGAGTTTTTTAGTCCGGTCGCGCCGGTTGTTTGGGTCGCTTAAGCTGTTTCAATTGGCGGGGCAGGACGGAATACGTTCCTTGGTTCGCCCATGAGCGCCGAGTGCGTTTGTGCAAATTTTCCTTAGGACAAAAACCCTCATGATTCCGAAGACTACGCATTATGCTGCCACTTTTTGCATCCACACTCTGGGGTGCAAAGTCAATCAATACGAAAGCGAACAAATACGCCAAATGCTCCTCGAGTCGGGCTGCGTCGAGTTTGACGAGAACGCTTCGACACAAACGGTTGAGTCTCTCCCAGAGTCTCTCCCTAAGTCTTCTCTCGATATTGCGCTCGTGAATTCGTGCGGCGTGACGTCTATGTCTGAGGCAAAATCGCGGCATTTGGTGCGACAATTGATGAAGCGCCACGCACCCCGACGGATGCTCATCTTCGGTTGCGCCGCAGAGAATAATCCTGAGCAGTTCGAGAAGATCGACGCTTCGTGCCACGTAGTCTCCTCGGCAGCGTTTGGTGGCAATCGCGTCGCCGCCGTCGCAAACGCGCTCCAAATTCCCACGCAGCCTTGGGGAAGCACCATGTCGAACGGACTCCGAGCCTTTGGCGAACGACATCGTGCCTTCATCAAGGTTCAAGATGGCTGCCGACAATTTTGTACGTATTGTCTTATCTCACGCCTGAGGAGGGAGTTGTCGAGCGTGCCGATGGAGGAAGTCTGCGCCGAAGCAATGTCTCTCCTTCAAAATGGCTATCGCGAATTGGTCGTCACGGGGATACACCTCGGTTATTATGGATTCCACAAGCGGAGTCGACTTCTCACGCTCTGGTCGTCGAACGAGCGCAACGAATCGCGGGACGAAAATCTCCCACTGCTTATGGATCGTCTCGCCCGGCTTCCGTTCGATGAGCCGTTTCGTTTGAGGATATCGAGTCTCGAGGCGCACGAGGCGGACGACGCTCTTCTTCAAGTGATGAAGGAGCACCACGATCGTATTTGCCCTCACCTTCATCTCTCGATGCAAAGCGGCTCCCCTGCCGTCCTGCGCCGAATGAATCGACCCGGGACCATTGAGGAGTATTTGGAGCGCATTGAGGCGGCCAAAAAACGATTGGACAAACCCGCTCTCACGACCGATATAATCGTTGGATTCCCCGGCGAGACGGAGAAGGAATTCCTCGAAACGTGCGACGCTGCCCGTGCGGCAGGTTTTTCAAAAATCCACATTTTCCCTTTTAGTCCGCGCCCAGGGACTCCTGCATTCGAGATGGGCGACACCGTTCCAAGTGTGGAAAAAAAGCGGCGGGTTGATTTTCTCGCCACGCTGGAAGCGGAGTTGCGCGCGAAATACCTTAAAAGCATTCAAAATCAACTTTTCGAAGTGCTGGCAGAGCGATACCATCCCGAGAAGGGGCAGCTCTCTGGCGCGTCACAATACTACACGCAGGAATTTTTCCCTGGAGAACCCTGCAAAATCGGTACTTTATGCAAATTCACAAAGGAGGCGTCCTCATGCGTATCTTTTTAGCGGGCATCATTCAAGGCTCCTGTCGAAACCTCGACGTTCACTCTCAGGATTATCGCGCCACCCTTCGCGCTGCGCTCGAGGAGAGTATCCCCTCGGCTCACGTTTATGACCCCACGGAGAATCACAAAAACTCCGTCCTCTACTCCGACGAGGTGGGTTCGAAGGTTTTTTTCACGCACAATTTTATGTGTCGCGAGGTGGACATCATCATCGCGTTTGTCCCCGAAGCCTCTATGGGTACCGCCATTGAAATGTGGGAGGGGTATCAAAATGGCGCGTTTGTCGTCTGCATTACACCTCTCACGACGAATTGGACGACACGTTTTTTGACGCACAAGATGTATGCCGACATGGACTCTCTGATCGAGGATATTCGCAATGGCAACTTCCAAAAGGAGTACGCAGCGTTCCGCGAGACGCACCCAAAATTAGAAAGTGACGAAGTGTAGAGTTAGGGGGTATTGATTCCCGAACAAATACCGGCTCCGCAAAAACGCGTGAGCCGGCAGGAAACTTCTTTGATTTATGCTCGTCCGCCTTTAGATTCGGTTCTCACGAAATCTCGGGATCTGTGGTGCGTAGACCCAACGGCGGACGGTGCTGGAAATTTCAACGTGAAGTATCATAAATTATCAGCCGTGAGCGCACACACCCATCAGGGTAAAGCAGGCAGCCTTCACTAAACTTTATCCTATTCGAACTGAATCTCCGCACTCATTCGCGCATCTTTGTCGCACGATCCACGGAGCCAGTAGGCTTGGAAGGCGTCGGGGAAAGTATGAACGACCGTCTCGCCCGCTCCAACGGAAAGGGTTGTGTAGGTCTTCCAAACGCCCGTTGCCGTCACGTCGATTTCGAGCGTCACTTCAACTGGCGCGTCAGAATGATTGGTAAGGCGAAGCGTTTTTTTGTCGAACCCCGTGATGAGGAACGGATCCGACTTCACGCCTTGCTCCACGCTGGTTTCACGCCAGAAGGCACCGTGCCCAACCGCCTTGCCGAAGGACCAAAGGTCGTCGATCGCGCCGAGCCACAATGCCGCGTTGCCGTCGGCACTCCGGACGATATGCGGATTGTCGTTTTTGCTCAACGCCTCTGCGTCGATTCCGGCAAGAACCATCATGCCGCGATACGAAGCGTAGTCCGTGATCATTCGTCCGTCCCTCGCAACGGGTCGGATTTTTGGCAATCCGCCGGCGTTCATGGCCGGGAGTTCATAGAAAATCCCGGCGCAATGGAAGAGGTCGCGCTCGGTGGCAACTTCCCTATCCAAACGCATCGGCAAAGGTTTCGGCGTTCGCACCACCTCGTCGCACCCAATGGGCAGACGATATCGTTTCCCATAAATCGTGCATAGAACGCTCATTTCGTCCACCGTGTAAAGCGTCTCCGGGAGAGGTTCCATTCCGACTTTTGCCTTGATTCTCGCAATGGTGCCATCCTCCCCCCCGCCATGATCTTGCGAAGGGTCGAACGGAAGCAACTCGGCATCGCCAGAGAGTTCGTAATATTTCTCGCTCTTCACGACACCAGCCTCGACCTGCTGCGCCACGAAAGCGAGACGCTGGTTGTCGGAACGCACCCAAAGGAGTCCACCAACAAAATCCTTCGCGTCTGGTGCCGCGAGTCCCGCAAACTTCGCGTTGTTCTCGAGCGGTCGTGCGTCGCGATTCTTGTATTGAAAGAAGCAACCTGCCTTCGGTAGTTTTTTGTCCGATTTAACGCGAATCCACTCCCCTTTTTGCTCCGCAGGAAATTCTACCCATGCGGCATCCTCGACCACAACGGTTTTTAACGTTTCCCAAGTTCCATCTCCGAGCGGATCGACTTCAAACGTGAATTGAACGGCTTCACCCAAATCGTGGTAGAGATGCGCGCCACGAAGGTCGTATCCCGTGAATAAATAGGGATCGGAGGGGGTGTTCGCGTCGACACTCTCCTCAAACCACACGGCACCGCGCCCGATCGGCGTGCCTAAACGATCGAGGAGCGAGGGGTCGAAAAACCAGATGTTGGAATTCGACTGTCCCGGCTCCGCCAGCGTCCCTTTGAATGGACTTTTGTTGAGGAACTCACTTTTTGCCGTGTCGTCGCACCCGGCGGCGATTTTTCCGTTCCAATAGCAAAAGTCGCCAATCACCTTGAGATACGTCGAGCGCGGGCGAATTCCAGCAGCGTTCTTGGGTGAAAACTTGTTCGGGAACTTCCAAAAAGTCCCGTGCATCGTCATGAGGTAGTTGTCCCCCTCGTTTATCTCGCGAATTCGGGGCCATTCCGTGTTCCACCCGTGCGCGCCGTCGTAGCAGTGGGAGGCTTTCGGCAAACGATACTTCGTCCACGCGCCGTCCTCAAGAACCATCAAAATAACGGAGCGATAATCCCAACCAACAGACCAGAGCAAATCATTCGGCGAATCGTTGCCATAGATGCCGCCGGGCCCCGTGACTTCCGTGAATTGATTGCGCAAAACGACGCTCCATTCGTTGCCGTCCCACGAGGCGAGGCAACCAGACGTGGTCTCGGGAGAGCGCATCGCTTCGGGAGATTGCTCGCCATTGTTCGCGTACACAACACGACCTTGAGCCGTGTAGAATCCCTTGCCGTGGTAGCCGGGGAGGATGTCTTTGTAGTTGGACACCTTCGCCTTGATGTGCGGGTCGGGATAGAGTGTCGTGACTTTGAGCGTGTCGACGTCGACTTCATAGAACCCTTCCTCCATGGTCGCAACGTATATTTTCCTCGCTGGGTCGACGAGGTGGCGCGCGTTGCCCGTAAGACGACCTGGCATTTCGCGAGAATGAATGGCACGAACGTTGCCCGACGAGTCGATGACGTAGCAGCCGATGAAGAGTTGGTTCGATTCGCGATGAATCATTCGATTGGCGTGGGTACCCCCGATGCTCTCCGGTCGAATGGTGAGCGTTTTGTCGGGGGAGATTTCGTACAATTTGTCGCTCGACCCAAAGGGTGAGTGAGGTCCGTACGTAATCGCCCAGAGCTTGCCTGCCCACGGGACGACCGCGCCCGTTCCGCACTCGCCCTCCTTGTTGAAGTACGCAAGGTGGGGATAAATGCCGCTAAAGTTAGGGTACTTCTCGGTCTCTTGCGCCAAGGCGGAGGCGCCTGCGAAAAAAACGCTGCTCAAGAGAAACGCCAAGAGGAATGCCGGGAGAGAAAGGCTGGGATTTTTCATAAATAACCGATGCTCCAATAAATTTGAGTTTTCACGAAAAAGTGAGGAGCCGTGGTGCGTAGCTCCAACGGCAGACGGAAAACGAAATTTCTAACGCGCTGTGTTATAGATATCTTCCACAAAACACGCCTCCACCACCGTTCCGAACAAAGTCGATCCGGGATGAAAGCGTGTCCACAGGAGAAAACGCGTCGGAATCTCCGAGTTTTTCTCAGAGTTTGGCGCTATTTAGCGACCTTTTTAAGCTGGATTCTGCTGTCCGCAACACTGCAGCCAGTTCCAACGGGGTGAACGATAAGCGGGTTGATGTCCAACTCGGCAATCTCGGGATGATTTATGGCCATGGTACTCAGGCGCAGAATAATCTCCGCCGTCTTTTCAATGTCCGCCTTCGGCGTGCCACGGAATCCATCCAACACCGCAAAAGACCGAATGCTTCGAATCATGTCGTCCGCCCAATACTTGCTCATCGGCGCGAGACGGAATTGGACGTCCTTGAGAACCTCAACCATGGTGCCGCCCAAACCAAACATCATGAGCGGACCGAATTTCGCGTCGCGATTGCACCCAATAATGACCTCAACGCCCTTGGGCGCCATTTCCTCAATGAGGATGGAGTCGATTTTCGCGCCAGGGACGTTTTTCGCGATATTGGCGTAGATTTTCTCGAATCCCTCTTTTGCCGCGTCGGCACCCTGGATATTGAGAAGAACACCGCCCGCATCGAACTTGTGTTTGACATCGTCAGACATTACCTTCATGACGACGGTGGAACCCCATTGCGCAACGATACTCGCCGCCTCGTCGGCAGTCGTAACGGTCGCACTCTTGAGGAGCGGGAGTCCATAGCACGCGAATAATTCGCGGCACTCCGCCTGCGTGAGGTACTGCGCCTCTTTGTCGCCCAATTTCTCGGCGATAATTTTCGCACATTTCTCAGGGTCGATATCGGAGAAAGTCGGAATCTCTCTGTCGGAGATTTTCGCCTGCTGGGAGAGACGATAAGCTGCCCCCAACGCGCGCACGGCGTCTTCTGGGAAGGAATAATTCGGCACGCCACCTTCGCGCAAATTCGCGACGCCTTGCTCCACCATCGCTGCGCCCATGAACGACGCGACGACCGGAATGTCCAAACCCTTAATCGCTTCGGGAATCGCAACGCCAACATTGTCAATATCCGTCATGGATTGCGGCGTGAGAATGACGAGACCCATGTCGACCGTGCCATCTTTGAGGATCGCTTCGGTCGCGACTTGATATCGATCGCTTTTCGCGTCGCCAATGACGTCGACCGGGTTGCGCAGCGAAGCGGCAGCCGGGAGTTGGTCGCGGCACTTGTCCTTCGTCTCTTCGCTAATGGGGGCGAGAGTGAGTCCAAAACGCTCGGCAGCGTCGGTCGCCATGATTCCGGGGCCGCCAGCGTTCGTGATGATCGCCAAACGATTCCCCTTCGGCAACGGCTGATTGCAATACAACGCCGCATAATCGAAAAGCTCGGCAATCGTATCGACACGCTGGACGCCACTTTGCATGAGAAGGGCTTGATAGACGGCGTCGTTTCCCGCGAGGGAGCCGGTGTGGCTCGAGACGGCTTTCGCCCCAGCTGCCGATCGACCACTTTTGAGGACGAGGATAGGCTTTCTTTTCTCATAAAAGATTTTGGTTGCGATTTCTTGGAACTTCGCGCCATCCGTAATGTCTTCGAGATAGAGAGCAATCACCTTTGTCTTTTCGTCTTCCGCAAGGTACGTGAGAAGGTCGACTTCGTTCACGTCCGCTTTGTTTCCGAAACTGACGAATTTGCTGAAGCCCATATCGCGCTCCTCGGCAAAATCGAGCACCGAGGTGCAAAGCGCGCCAGACTGGCTGATAAACGCGAGAGAGCTTGCTTTGGGTGTTTTGGCAGCAAAAGTAGCGTTCATGCAGAAGCCATCTTCCGCAGTCGCGATACCGAGGCAGTTGGGACCGACGAGAATCATTCCGCTTTCGCGAACTTTGTTCCTGAACGCGATTTCAAGCTCCGCCCCCTCATGACTCGCTTCTTTGAACCCCGCCGAGATACAAACAAGCGCTTTGACGCCCTTCTCGGCACACTCTTCCGTGGTCTGCAAGACGAAACGACTTGGAACCACAATCACAGCCAGATCCACGTCCCCCGGCACGTCTTTCACGGATTGATACGCTTTGACGCCCAAAATCTCGGGAGCTTTGGGATTGATAGGATAAATCGGACCGCCTTTGTAGGTATCCAATAGGTTCTTCAGGATGTCGTTCCCGCACGTCTTCGGCTTGGTCGACGCCCCAATCACCGCGACGGATTTCGGATAAAACAGAGCATTCAGTTGGTTCACATTTGCCATTATAGGCTCCTTCGTAAGTCAAATATCAAAATGGACCGGAAACAATTTATACCGCTTATTATACCCCAACAAAAAAGAAAGTAAAGCAGGTAGGGGGGCATTTTTTCAAAGATTTTTTCACTGAACGTGGCGAATGGGGAGATGGACTGGCGCGCGGATTTATCTCTTTTCGCGTGAAATTTCTTCAACTCGCACGCCAGTGTCCCTGTACTCCAACACTCCCCATTTATGCCCCTGCACGACGAACGGAACGCCCGCGCCGGACGACGAAAAATAGCCCGACCACCCCCAAAATCATCATCGCATACGTTCCCGGCTCAGGCAGACCTAAAATATCTTTCCCCGCCGTGAGCGCCCACAATTCGCCAAGGTAGCGCAAGCCTTCCTCGCTAAAGTGGATGCTATTCCCATCTGTCCCACGGAATAACCCCAACAACGCGTCGGAATCGGGACCCAAAAAGACCCCCTCCATATCCTCCGTCACACCCAATTGCGCGGCGCGAATGGCATCGCTAATGAGTCCCTCATCGCGACTGCCGCCCTCAGGTCTCCACGAAACGAGCGCCACGCCCCAAGGCACGTCCCAGCCCGCTTCCTCACGCGACGCCTCGATCAAACTCTTGAGCGCATTGTAGTAGAAATCCTCCGTACTGCCAGCATTCGATTCGCCTTGGTGCCACAAGACTCCCGCAAACTCGCCGTCCAACTCCTCAATCGCATACGCCAGGCGACCGAAGAGCGTGCTTTCCCCCGCGCTAAAAGCTACCGCGTCCCACCCATCGACGCTCGTGTCAACATTGTCCGGGTTCCATTGTTGGATGCTTGAGCCGCCCCAACCTACCGAGACGATGCCGATTGGGACGCCCGCCATCTCGGAGAGTGTGTCGCCAAACGCGGGCCAAGTCGAGCCTCTGGAGCTTCCGTCGCCAGATCCATTTATCGTGACGGGCTGGGGGTCGTTCGCATAACCCCATTCGCCCGTGGTGTGGTTGAGCGCAACGACGTTTCCGGTGGTGGATGCGGTTGCCACGTCGCCGTAGTTAGTGGAGTTGGACTGCCCCGCGGTGATGAAGATTTCTCCCACGCCGATTTTCCCCGTCGTGGTGGAAGTGAGAACGTTACCGCTGCCGTCCAGAGCGCGGACGTTGACGTAGTGCCACCCTCCAGCAAGGTCGATCGCTCCAGAGTATCCCCCCGCCGCATCCATGGTGAGATCGACCCAGTTGGTTCCGTCGGCAGAAGCCTGGATTTTGTCGATAGAAACGCTATCCACGGATTGGAATGTGCCCGAGATATCGACGGAGGCAACGCCAGTCGTTCGGTTTCTCTGGTAGAAATCCACCCCACTTGCGGCATCAAGCGTTGTGAGGACTGCCTCCGATTCGCGCACCATCGTATAAATGTTCGCGATTTTGTAGCCGCTTTTTCCCTCGTCGAACGTCCAATCTGCCTGAGAAGTATTGTTGGTTGCCGCTGCGTTCGGATTCGTTCCGATACCGTACTGTTTTGTTCCGTTGAGATGATTGAGAGCAAAAACCGTTTCGCCTGTGTCGAGGTTGTGTACCTGCATGGAACCGTGTCCTGCGCTCATGCCCCAGTCCGAGTCGTTGATATCATAAATCGCGCCACTCCCTTGAGAAATGACGTTTCCCTTTCCCGGTCCGTAGTTGGAGGGCCAGAACTCCAGATACCCACTTTTGAACGACCCACTCGTCAGGATTCCCTCGCTGGCGGGGACGTTGGTCGAGACTTCGAGATTTTTCACCGTCTGCTGCCACGCGATGTTGCTCCCCTCGACAGGGACGCCGATTTTGCTGAGGTCGTTCGTGAACGCGTCCATCGACACGAACGCATAATAGAGATCGTCTCCCGTTGCGGAATACTCGATATAGTACCCCACGCGGTCGAAGAGCTTCCCGCTTGTCTGCATACTCTCGAGATTATCGACAATGTCGTATTTCAAGCCACCGTTGTGCCAATTCGTGTTCATTTGCGAGGTGATTTTCGCTCCTTGAACGATGGAGTAATCGTTGCCGTCCGCCACGCTCGCCATACCGGGGGCGATTGCCGCTTCCGCGAGAACGTACAGTTTGACGTCCGAGTAAGCTCCCGCATTGTCGCAGAACGTCCAATCCTTCTGCCCTCCCGAGCTGTTGGAGGAGGCGTTCGGATTATTCCCGATTCCCACGCAGGCAGAGTTATTGCTCGCCCAATGATTCAACGCGAAAACCGTCTGTTGTGCGCCGTGATTATGCACCTGAAACGACCCATAACTTCCGTTCGTCGGCTGGTCACCAAAATCATAAATGCTGTCGCTCGCGCCCGAAACGCCCACGTTGTTCGTTTGAGTGTAGTTGCAGCCCCAAATTTCAACGTTCCCGGTCTCAATTCCCGTTCCGTTCACGACTCCAGCCACGTTCGACTGAACCGTCATGTTACTCACGCCCGTTTGCCACGTGAAGGTGGAACTCCCATTCGACTGACCAGGCAGCCCGGTTTTCGATTGATTGTGCGTGAGCGCGTCAAAGGAAGTGTAGGCGTATGTCTTGTTCCCATCGGCGTCCGTCAGCTCGTAATAATAAGCCGTCCGCGCCAACGGCATCCCCACAAGGGCTGACGTTGAGTTGGAAGTGTTGTCGATGAGCGTCGTGGTTCGCGCGCCTGAATTCGTCGTATCGACATTGTATTTGTAGAGAATCGCCATGTTGGCGGTCTCCGCCTCAATCACACCGCGCTGCGGGGAGTCGCTTGCCACAGCATCGAAATTGAGCGTCTGCACATAAACGCCCAGCTGCCGGTTGGTGTAGTTCCCTGCGTTGCTCGCAAACGTCCAGTCTGGATGCCCTGTGGCTTGGTTCCCTATTCCCAAGTCGCCAGTGCCGCCGTTCCATGAATTGTAGGCAAAAACGGTTTTCCCACTTTGGTAGTCGTGCACCTGCATAGAGCCGTAGTTCCCGCCGGCATCGCGACTGTCGCCAAAATCGTAAGTCGAGCCGCTCGCATTGGGAATTCCCGCGCCATTCGTTGCATTGTAGTTCGTTGGCCAGAATTCAATATTTCCCTGGCTCACACTCATGCCGTCCGTTGCCCCGAGCGACGCGACGTTGGATTTGTAGTAGAGATTATTCACGTACCCTTGATAAATCATTCCTGAGGTTACGTTGGGAACGCCGAGCGCAGAGGCGTTGTTCGAGAAGGCGTCCATGGACGTGAAGACCCACTGGTCGTCCAAGACCATGTAGTACCCAACTCTTTCCACCAAGTTGGAGACGCTGGCCGAATTGTTCGTCGTGTAGGGCACGCCATTGGTGTAATTCGCTCTCGGTTGGATGTCCAACTCATAAACGAGTTGGTACCCATTGAGCGCCCCGCCAGTGTGGTCGTAAATTTCTGCCCGGACGCCATTCGTCCACGCCGAGAGCGCGACGCACACTCCGAACACCAGAAGCGCCACGTCCTTGTTTTTCAGGCTCATGCGCCATAACTTCGTTGGCTGTTTCATATCATTTCCCTCCAAACCAGCAGACAATATTTATCTCTTATGGGGATATTATACATTCAAGCCCTTCGTTGTCAAGAAAAAAAGGGGGCAAAAATAAAAATTTTACCGAAATATTTTGTTTTTGCCCCTCCAACCCTACCCCGTCCACACTCCCAAAAACTTTTTTTGGCTTTTTTGGAAAATTTCCCGATTTTTTATTTGACAAACCGAGACATCCGTGTACAATGTAGTGTATGTTGTATTGTAATTTTAATTGTAAACTTTAGGTAATATGGGTAAAATCATGAACAACTCAACAACTCAACAACTTTACGCAAGTGCGCTTATCTCGCGGCACTCCTTCCAGCGCTCTTGATCGCTCAGGTCGCAACGGCAGACCTCATCGCACATTGGAGTTTCGATTCGACTACTGTCGAGGGAGGTGTCGTCTCCACGCCGGACTCCACCAGCACTTATAACGCAACCGCAGTGGGAACAGGCGTCAGTTTCTTGACGACCGGTCAGAAATTCGGCGATGGTTTCGTGAATTTCGACGGCACGTCCGGCTCCGAGCTTCAATTCGCCCAGCTGCAAGGAATTTATGACACCGATCTCAGTTTTTCGTTCTGGATTAATCTCACCGAAAGCGTCACTGCTGGGCAAGTCATTGGTGCGTGGGAGAAAGAGTGGGGATTTCGCGTATACGACAACGGATCAGCCGGGATATCCGTCGACATGCGAAAAGAAGGGACAGCCAACAACATCGTGGGTGCGACGGCTGGCGACAGTCTTACGACGGGCGCGTGGACTCACGTTGCGGTCGTCATGGATCGCAATTTGGATTCCGAGGCCGTTGGGCAACTCCAGATTTATGTGAACGGCGCCCTCTCAACAACGAGTACTTTCTCAGAAAAAGACGCGTCGCTGCGAAAAAGCTCCGGTGTGTACGGCATGGGGCAAAAGCAAGACACCGATACCGTCCTCAATGCGGGGTTGGATGAAGTGTACGTTTACAATGAGGCGCTGTCCATCCAGCAGATTCGCGGACTCGCATACAATAACAACGTGAACGAATTTGTCGTTGCCAATCCGTACCAAAGCACGAGCGACAACGTCCTTCTCGGCGCACTCTTCGGGCAGACTCGCTCGACTGAGAGCGTCGACGCCACATCTCTCACGGGCACTCAAAATACTCGCGCGGCAGAGACCGATTTGGGCATTGTACGCGTCCTCGCGGGCAGTAGCGCTTACGACCTCTCTCAAGACCAAAACATCACGGGGAGTGGAGACGACGGCGTGATCTTCAACTTCGCCAATGCGGGCGGCGGCCCCACGTTTCAGTCTGGCATTCAGAATGCACAAGTGAACGTTAGCCCGATTCGTGTCACGGGAAGCAGCTTCGCCGAAACCACAACGGGGGATCTGACGCGAAATTTCCTGGTCGATGAGGGCATCGGCATTCACTCTAGCGGAGCGATTACGTTTGATGTGGACGAGATACGCAATGCAAGCGGTTGGTCGGAGGACTCGCGCATCGCTTTCACCTCGAAGGCAGGGCTTAACGACTCAGGCAGCGGGGCGATTACGTCCGTGATTTTGGTTTCCGACGCGAATAACAACGTGATTGGGAGCTACGCAAACGGTTCGTATCAACCCGTTGTTCAGGACGCGAATGGGGTTTGGTCGTTCGCCAACACGCTATCAACGATAAGCGGACATAACACTTATGCCGTCGATATGCTGCTGCCAACGAACGCGAAATACCTCACGCTTGCCGTGCTGGAGGCAACAGATAAAACGTCCGACCATGGTGTTTTCGCGCAGGCGGCTCTGGAGAGAATCTCGTGGGACGGGCAGGTTTATCTCAATCGACTCGCAGGTCTCACCTATGGATCTACCGCTTCGAATATCGCGCGGGCAATGGCGTCGAATCAGACAATTGGGCAAACGTTCAGTGCGACCGACTGCGGCGTGGCGAACCAGTATCTCGGCAACCAGATGGGCACTCCTGTCGCTCTTTTCGACGGAGCGTGGACGTTTGATTTCACCCAATTTGCAAATATCGTAACAGGCAGCTTGAATGGCTACCCTGCTCGCAACTCGGTCTGCGCAGAAACGGGGAATGACCAAAGCGAACTGCACACCCTTTTGGGCACCAAGGCGAACCCGAACGACTTTATCGGAATGCACGCAGACGGAGCGATCACATTCGACCTCAACGAGATTCGTGCCGCAGGAGGCTGGGGAAGCGACCAAGCGTTTCGTTTCACGGCAACTGGCATGACGACACACGGCGCCTCGAGTAGCACGAGCACGAGTATCGCGGACGGAATCCTCCTGAGCAACGAGGATGGACTCATCGGCGGGTACGTCAATGGCAAGTATTATAGTGCCGTTCTTTCCGATGAGGGTGTGTGGACGCTCGATGACTCGCTCAACGAAATCACAACTTACACAGGCATAACGACGCACGAATATAACGTTGTTCTCCGTGACAATGTCGATTATTTGACGTTGTTCATGCTCTCTGGAGGAGACGGAACATCCGACCATGCGGCGTTCCTCAACCCACTTTTGACGCCGCTCTCCGCGAGTGAGATTCCCGAGCCATCCACGTGGGCGCTTTTGCTCTGCGGTCTCGTGGGACTCGGCTGGGCCGCGCGACGCCGTTGCCTGCGGAAGGCGAGGTAGAAAAATGCGTGCGAGGTGCAGTTGGGACGCCAAAAGTGTGCTCTGCGCTCTATGGTGCCGAATTGCGCCTCGTGTGTGATTTTATTTTTCTGAGAGCGATTCGATGAGTTTCGCCAAGTCGATTCGCATTTTTTCGCAGCGCAGTTCCATTGATTTTTCGAAATAGACCCACTTGTTTTTTGGTTTCGCCATTGCGTATTGGAACGACGATAAAACGACCGACTCGGGCAATTTTCCCAAGTAGACAAGTTCAAAACAATCTTCGACAAATTGCTTCGACTCGTCGGTGGGACACAAGAGAGCCGCTTTTGCTTGAGCGGGCGTGAGTTGGAGGTACGATTGAGCAAACAACTCGCCTCCAAAGTCCGGCGACGAAACGAGCGCAATGCTAAATATCGCCAGAAAGACAACTTCTGCCCTGATAAATTTTTTTGTAACCATGAGTTTTTTCCAAATTTTTTCTTTTTTGGGGGATTTTTGACCTTTTTACGAGTGGACAAACTCGCTATAATGTGGTATAATTACCATAAATGTGACGATTCTGCAAGAGCAATTTCGGATTTTGAGAAAAGGAGTTTCTTTCGACCGAGTCGCTCAGCTATTCTGGTGTTCCGCACAGTAGCGTCGTCGCGATGGTCGTTTCCACAACGAGAAACGAGGGCAAAACCAAAGTTCAGGAAGATTTGGGGAAAATATGGTGCCGACACGCCTCAGCATCGTTTTGTTTTTTGCGACGGCATGTTGCGCAGCATGTGCGCCGACGGTGGAGGTGCGCTCTCAGGCAATGTCCAGTGTCTCTCAAACGGCGAGTGTCGAGGAGCCGATTTCCGCATGGATTGCCGATCTGGACAGTGCGTCGTGGCGCGTCCGCGAGTCGGCAATGCTCGCCCTGCGCAACTGTGCGACCTCGAACCAAAATTCCGTCGAACTCCTCCATCTCCTTCGACAAGAGCTGGCGCGCCCTGATCTTTCTTATGAAGCGCAAAAAAGCATGGAGACCTTGGAGAGGCTGCTCCTTGCCAAGATGCGTGAGTCGGGAGATTTGGATAGCGTGGAACAAATCGCGGCGCCGCGTGTTTCTGGGTCGTCGCCAGATGTCGATCTTGAGGCGCTTCTTTCGAACAATCCCGCTCAGAGAGTTGCCGCACAGAGGAGGTTGTTGGAGAGTCTCGAGTCCCCCCGAGGTGCGTATGTGGCAATGATAAAACTCCGCCTACTCCTTAAAAATGGCGTTGAGTTGCCTGACGACGTTCAGAGGCTTCGTGCGTTGGAGCGCATCGCGCGTCGTCGTTGGTTGGAGCTGCCCGACACACCCGAGAATGCGCTCAGGTGCTCGACGAAACAACTCGAGGGCTGGGTGGCTCGCGTCGCGCAAACGCCTATGGAGGAAGAGCGCCTCGATGAGTGGCGAGATTTGGAGGGGAAATTAGCCGTTTCGTGCGTCGTGCCGCCGGGAAATAATGCGTTGGCGAACGACGATTGTTTCTTCTCGCCCAAAACGCACCGAGACGATTTGGCGGTGTGGAGTTCCGTTCGTTTTTTAGAGGATGCTCTTGCGTGTGAAAAAACAGCGTCTGCCGCACGACGAGCGATCGAAAAACGTCTCGCGCGCCGCGCCAACTCCCCATCAGGAGCGCTCACGCCAGCGGGAGAAATTCTGCTCCGCTACCTTCTTTTCTTGGGGCGTCCTTGCCTTGCGGCAGAGTATTGGTTGGAGGGGCGGCATTGTTCCTCTCAAATTTTAGCGCTCGGACTTGCTCAACACCACGACGAGGCAACACACTCGGACGTCCCCACGCATTTCGACGATTTGGGAGACGGCGTCGTCCGCTGCGTGAGTGGTCGCAATTTGAAGCCCGGTCTCCATCCGCTCTTCAAGGCGATTGCTCATCCGCAAGACAAGGCTTTTTTCCAACTTGTGGAATTGCGTTCCGCACGTCAAAAACTGCTCTATCCGCTTGAGACAGAATCGTCGGGCACGAACCAAGACCCGTTGCTCGCTGTCTCAAAACGCACCCTTGCTGAGTCTCGGGAAGAGAATCGGCTTCTCACACTCGATGAACTTATTTTGCTCCCTCGGCTTCATCCTCAGGCGGTCTCGTGCCACGCCGGGTGGCTTTTGGAGACGTTTGATGATGTGCCACTTCTTCCGCCGAATCCCCCTCAGGAGGAAGTCGGAGATTCCTCGCACATTCCGACATTTGAGACGTCGTTCTCCCCCGCACTTATGACGCCGTCCGCCACGCTGCCGCCGTCGCACCATTCTTCCCTCTGTTTGATTTTGATTGATATCGGCACGAAGGAATGCGCGCCAGCACTCCTACGGGCGATGGATCAAGACAAAGTCCGTTGCACCAACTCGTTGCGAAACGTTCGAATCGCGCACATTGCCGCGTTCTCCGTTTGTATGCGCGACCCGTGGGAGGGAGCGGACGCTTGGCTCCTCGCGCTTTTGAACGACAACAGACCGCTCATCTCGCCAGTCGATACGCGTCGTCCTTCACCAATGCTTCGCTCGCGTCGAAAAGAGAGTCCCAACTGGGCATTCATGTCGACGACCGCTACGCCAGAGACCTCAACACACGAAACGAATCCAGCAGATATCGAAAGCAACGGACCAAATATCTCGGGCATGGCGGCAGGGATTTTGTGTCAAAAATACAATCTCCCGCCAAGTCGATATCATCTCGTGGAGATTCTTGAGGTTCCAGTGGGGTTTGAGAGGGTTCCCTTTCGGTGGATGGAATTCGAAGACGCGAAGTCCGCAAAACGAGGGATTGCGCTTCTCAAACAGGATATTCTCGAGATCGGGACTGAGAAGAATCCGTAGTGATTCTCATGCGCGTTGCGCTTCGTGGTGCGTTTTATACTCGTTCTCCTTTAAAATTCCCGTTTTACACGACGCTTTGCGAGCCGTGGTGCGTAGTTCCAACGGCGGACGGCACCGGAAATGCCCCCAATATTCTTTTGCCGTGGGTACTGGTTCATCTTCGATAATTTGGTATAATTAGGAGAGTTGCTGTAGGAAAATCACGAAAATGGAGAAAAGCCCATGCCATTGTATCGATACCAACATGTTCACGAGAAGGGCGAGGATTGCCCAGAGGTGTTTGAGGTTTTGCAAAGTCGTTCCGAAGCGGCATTGAGCGTCTGCCCAAAGTGTGGGCACCCGTGCGAAAAACGCTTCGACTTCCGCGTCGCCTCCCTCAAGAGCGAAAGGGACACACTCAGCCCCAAAAATCTCGCGAAACATGGTTTCACGCAGTATAAAAAAAGCGGCGACGGTTTCTATGAAAAAACTTGTGGCGACGGTCCCCAAGTTATTTCTGCTGACGAGGCACGAAAACTTCAAAATCGGTGAGAAAAATGGCTTCCAACCAACAAAATGCACGATTGTCGTCTCCCAAAGACGCGGACGCCTTGGCAAAACGTTTGCGCGCTCTTGTGAGTGAGACGCACGAGGGGGCACACGATGTCGTCTCGATTGAGGTCTTTTCCACGGAGGAGACCGATTTGCTCGGGGCATTGGTGGCGGACGTTCTCCCGGACGGGGCGGTCGTTGCGCTTCAGGGAACGCTCGGAGCGGGCAAAACACGCTTCGTGCAAGCGGTCGCGCAAGCCCTCGGAGTCCCTCCCGAAGACGTGACGAGTCCGACGTTCGTGCTCATTCAGGAGTACCTCTCCGGGAAGCGCCCGGTCTTTCATTTCGACACGTACAGACTCAAAGATGAGGACGAATTTCTCGAATTGGGACCTGATGAGTATTTTCTCGCAGGAGGACTCACGTTCATCGAGTGGGCGGAGCGCGTGCAAAATTGTCTCCCGCCGACGTTCTTCCTCATCGAGATCGAGCACTCCGGGGAGTCTCAACGCACGTTTCGACTCTCGAAAAAAACGACACTATAGTTCCACGGAACAACGTACAACAGAATAGAAAGAGTGATGAAAGAAGCAAAGACGACAAACGGCGACTCCTCTCTCAAAACCACGCCAATGATGAGGCAATTTATGGAGGCGAAAAAGGCGTATCCCGACGCGCTTTTATTGTTCCGGATGGGGGACTTCTACGAGATGTTCAACGAGGACGCGCGAACGGCGGCGCGAGTCCTGAGCCTCGCCCTCACGAGTCGCGAGAAGGGAGAAAACGCAATGCCAATGGCGGGCTTTCCCCACTTGCAGTTGGAATCTTACGTCGCAAAATTGATCGCCAGCGGGTGCCGCGTTGCTGTGTGCGACCAAGTGGAAGATCCGAAATTGACAAAAGGACTCGTCAAGCGCGAAGTGACGCGCGTCGTCACTCCCGGAACGCTCACGGAGGACGTCCTGCTCGATCCGCGTGAGAGCAATTATTTGGCAGCGGTGGTTTGCGAAGAAACGCTCGCAGGAGTTTCGTGGGTCGATTTGTCGACAGGGAAATACGTTGCCGCTTCGTTTCCTCGAGTGCGATTGCTCGACCAGCTTGCACGCATTGCGCCCTCGGAGTGTCTCCTTCTTGAGGGGGAAAAACTCCCCTCGTGGCTCTCGGACAAAACCATGCTCACCAAGCGCCCCGTCTGGGCGGCAGCGTTTCCCAATGCTTTCAAAGGACTCACGCAGCACTTTCGAATGCGCAACCTTGAGGGTTTTGGTTTCGACGAAAACTCGCCGCCCGACAGAATCGCAATCCGCGCGGCAGGGCTGGTTCTCGATTATCTTCAGGAGACGCAGAAAGTTTCGTTGCAGCACATCGATTCTTTAATGGCTTATCGAACGGGCGAAACGCTCGAAATAGACGAGGCGAGTCGGCGGAGTTTGGAGATTTCGCGCACACTCCGAGATGGTCGACGCGAAGGCTCACTCCTCGCGGCTCTCGACATTGCCACCACGTCGATGGGGTCTCGAATGCTGGCGGATTGGATCGCCAACCCGCTCACGAATTTGCAAGCGATCCAAGTACGACAAGACACGGTGGAAGAGTTTCTCTCGCACCAAGTCGAGGCTTCCGAGCTGCGCCGAATCCTGCGTGGAATTTACGATATCGAACGCCTGCTCAGTCGTGTTTCTACGGGGCGCGCCACGCCGAGGGATATTTTCTCCATTGGGCAGACGCTCAAAGTCCTGCCGAGCATCAAGTCCATCGTTGAGAAATTCGACACCCCGTATCTCCAGAGAATCCACTCGGAAATCGATACGTGCCCCGAGCTTGAACGCGTGATTGAGTCGGCATTGGCTCCCGACCCGCCGTTGAACATCTCGGAGGGAGGAATCTTTCGGGAAGGATACAATGCCGAATTGGACGAGCTGCGGGATATCGCCCACGGTGGAAGAGAGTGGATATCGAAGTATCAAGCCCAGGAGCAAGAACGCACGGGGATTCAAAACCTCAAGGTTGGTTTCAACAAGGTTTTTGGGTACTACATCGAAGTGAATCATTCGCAAAAGGAGAAGGTGCCGGATTATTTCATTCGACGCCAAACCGTGAAAAATGCGGAGCGATTCATCACCCCGGCGCTCAAGGAGTATGAAGAGGTCGTTCTTTCTGCTGACGAGAAGCAGAAGGATTTGGAGCGTTGTTTGTTTCTTGATCTGCGTGATCTTGCGTTGTCGCATAGGAAACGAATGCGCGCCACCGCTGCCGTTCTTGCGGAGTTGGACGTCCTTCTTGCGTTTGCGGAGCTTGCTCAGACGCGGAATTATTGCAAGCCGACGCTCTCGGAAGGGACGGAGCTTGAGATTATCGAGGGTCGCCATCCCGTTTTGGATGTTCTCACCCCGGACGGAGCGTTTGTGCCGAACGACGTGATTTCGTCGACCGAGTCGGGACGCATCCTTTTAATTACGGGACCGAACATGGCGGGGAAAAGTACCTACATTCGACAGGTGGCGCTCCTCACGCTCATGGCGCAAATCGGGTGCTACATCCCCGCGAAAGAAGCGCGAATCGGATTGGTGGATCAAATTTTCACGCGTGTGGGCGCCAGCGACGAGTTGGCGCGTGGGCAAAGTACCTTCATGGTCGAAATGACGGAGGCGGCGCGAATCCTCAACATGGCGTCTTACAAAAGCCTCGTTATTCTCGACGAAATCGGACGAGGGACAAGCACCTACGACGGAATCTCCCTGGCGCGTGCGATTATCGAGTACATTTATAAAAAAATTAACTGCCGAACCCTTTTTGCAACGCATTATCACGAACTCACGGACATGGTGGAGACGTTTCCCCTCATTCGGAATTTGAACGTCTCCGTGCGCGAATGGAACGACGAGGTTGTGTTCCTCCATAAGATTGTAGAGGGTGCGGCAGACAAGAGTTATGGGATTCATGTCGCGCGTCTGGCGGGCGTGCCCGGCGAGGTACTTGCGCGTGCTCGCGACCTTCTCGAACAATTAGAAGCGGGTCGGCAAAATGCCCCCAACACGAAATCCTCCGACTCAAAATCGTCCCCATCGAACGAACTCAGCTCGGAATCCTCCGCGCCACCCTCGTCTGACTCCCCTGCCTACGCGCGTGCCGGGAATCTGCAATTTCTCCTTTTCGACCCGAAGGAACACCCCGCTGTTGAGGAGATTCGAGCACTCAACATCAACAAAATGACGCCCCTCGACGCGCTTCAGACCCTCGAGCGGCTGCAAAAAATGTGTCAAAAAAAGTAAAAATTTCTCGTGAGAGTTCTCTTATCCGGACGCTCCAATGAATTTGAGCTTTCACAACGCACCAGGCGCCGTGGTGCGCAGCTCAAGCGGCGGGCAAAGCCGAAATCCTAACGCGAAGTATCATAAAGCCCCTCCCAAAGCAGGGGCGTTCTTTTGACTTTCTCTGTCGCAAATTTTATCTTTTCGAAAAAATTGGCGCGTTTGCAACAATCCCTGCAATCGTTAAAGTTCAGTGTAAATCTTTCCGATGAACACAAAACGATGAGAAACATGCGTTTGTGCGAAAAGCGGAGGCGTTTCACGAAAAAACTGGAGACATGACGAAGGAATCGAAAGATGTTTTCCGAGAAAACTTACCAAAAAAGTGCGTTAGCGACGATTGTGTGCGTGTTGGTTGCACTGTTCGTGTGCGGGAATGGGTGCAGTCGGCAATTTTGGCGCCGGCAGGCAAACGACGACGTGCAGCGAATTGTGGCGGAGAAAAGGTCGGACCCGAATTTGCCCATAATGGATTATCGATTTGAGGCGTCGCCAAGCGCGCGGTTTTATTTGCCGTACGATAGAGACAATCAGCCGATGCCGATGGACGACCCGAGCGCGAATGCGTTTATGCAATGCGTCTACGGCAAGAAAGGATACCAGGGTTGGACGAAAAACGGGGTGATTCGTTCCGTCGAAAATCCGAATTGGGAAGCGACTTTGCCGCGCGACGCAGAGGGAAACGTTCTTTTGAATCGCGAAACGGCTATTCAAATCGCGCTCGTCAACTCTCCCGACTACCAGAGCGCGCTTGAGAACATTTATATGTCTGCTCTCGACGTTTCGCTCCAACGTTTTGCGTTCGACACGCAGTATCAATATTCTGCGGACGCGGACTACTCGACAAAATTCAATGGGCGTTCGTCCGTGGGAATCGTCCCGATCGACGCGCAACTCTCCAAAACCTTCGCGGCTGGCGGCACGTTCGTTGCGAACATTGCGAACTCCGTGGTTTGGACGTGTGGCGGCGGCTCCTCCTCCGGTCTTTCGACGACGCTCCTCAACATGTCGTTGGTTCAGCCGCTCCTTCGATACGGCGGCAGGGCGTATATGCTCGAAAATCTCACGACGACTGAGCGTGCGTTTGTCGCGAATGTGCGTGAAATGGAGCGTTTTCGACAAGGTTTCTATTTCGACACGATTGCGGGGTCAAGCGGCATCGCCACACCTGGAAGTGGCGTGAGTACCTCCATGCCCTCAGCGGGAAGCGTGAGCACGAGCGCAGGGAGCCTCTACAACCTCATTTATACGCAACTTCAACTCGCCAACCAGAGGCAAAACGTCTCCGACTTGCGAGATAGTATGGAGCGCATGGAAGCGTTGTACGAAGCGGGACGACTTGAGAGAACCCAAGTCGACCAAACGAGACAATCCCTTCTCACGGCGCAAATCAACCTCCTGAATGCCGAGAATCAATATCAAAACTCGCTCGACACGTACAAAATGCAGCTTGGACTTCCGCCAGGAATGCGCGCGACCGTCGACGACGCCATGCTGCGGTCGTTCATTCTCATTTCCCCCACAATCACGCAAAAACGCGTCGAGATCGTTGAGCGGCAGCAGGAACTGAGAGACGGAGCAAGGTCTCACACCGAGATTGGCGAGGCAATGGAGGTCGTACTCGGTTGGACGGCGGACTATTGCAAGAATATTGATGCCGACTATGCGCGGCTCCAGCAGGTTTATCCCCAGCGGATTGAATCTCTCAGAAAGCTCTCATCTCGCCAAGAATTCCTCGATGGCAGCGTCGATAGGACGGCGGCCGACCCCGATGTATTCGCGAAAAGGGTCGAGAATATCGCGCAGGAGTACGCTGAGTTCAAGAAAAAGCACGACGAATTGTTGCAAGAGCTTGAGGTCGAGAGAGCGTCCGTCGATGCGAATCGGGACGAGAGAATGGACCTTTGGATCGACAAATTGGCGAGCCATTTGATGGAAATGTCGCTCATTCAGGCGCGGATTCGACTTGATTCGATCATGCTGGTGCCCGTTCAGTTGGACGAAATGACGGCGCTCCAAATTGCGCGCGAAAATCGTCTCGATTGGATGAACGCTCGCACCGCACTCGTCGATCGGTGGAGGAAGATCGAGATTGCCGCCAACGCACTCAAAAGCGACCTCACGTTCACGGCAGACGGAAGCGTACAGCTGGAGGGTTCGCGTGACACCTCGTCCCTCCAGCTGGGTGTCCAATTTGACGCCCCACTCACGCGACGAAGCGAGCGAAATGCGTACGTTCGGGCGCTCATCTCCTACGACCAAACGCGACGGTCATACATCCAGTACGAAGACTCCATCCACCAAAACGTGCGCCGACTCGTTCGCGAAATAGAATTGGCACAGTTGAACTTGGAACTGAGGCGAATTTCGGTTTTCGTCGCGATGGACCGAGTCGACCAAGCGAACCTCCAACTCCTCCAGCCGCCGCAACCTAACCAAACCTCTCAGTTTGGCGATTCGTTTGCGCGTGACTTAATTGACGCATTGAACGCTCTTCTGTCGGCGCAGAATACCTTCATCAGCAACTGGATCGACTTCGAGACGCTGCGTATGGGGATCGAAATCACGTTGGGCACCTTCCAACTCGACTCGAACGGCGTCTGGGTGGATGCTGGCGGACTTATGATTGGTCCGGGCACGTCGATTTCGTTGCCGACCTCGGCAATCGCCCACCGTGCCAACGCGCGATTCTCGGACGGACCGGAACTTGCGGAACGAGTCGCTATACCCGCCCCGACCAGCGCCCCAACCAGTGCCCCGACCAGTCCCGCCGTAGGAGGCTCAGCGAGTCGGCATCCGGACAGCGTGTTGGAGACGTCGGGAGGTGCCTCCCCTGCGAAACCCGCTACGCAGTGGGAGAACAGACCGTTTTAGGCGAAAAAAAAGCCCCTCGCAAAACGTAGGGGCTTCTTTTTCACTCACTTATAACGAGGACCTATTTCTTTGCTCGCCGCCACACAAGGAGCGCAACGAAACCGAAGAACATGAGCACCAACGTGCTGGGTTCAGGAATCGCTGCCGGGTTGGCGTCTCTGAAAGCACGCAACTCGTAGCCCGAATCGACGGAGGCAATGTAGTAGTCCCATGTCGAACCATCGTCGTCGCCCAACCAACTGAAGGTCGCCACGTCGGAGAACGCAGCCTTTCCGTCCCCGGTAAACAACGTGTAACCGTCTGTCTCGTTGCCTGAGTAAAACTCGGTTGCGGTCGCGAGCGTGACGAACTCGATCATCTTGTCATTTTTCTCTGTGTAGCCAGAAATCGGCACGCTGCCAGAGACCTGAATCTCAAACGTTGCGTTGTTCATGTTCATACTTCCCAAGACGGCGAGCGAGTCGCGATGTGTCGAACTCATGTCCAGATGGATGGTGCCATCAGCGATGTTGTACGCATGGCGCGTGTCCGTGCTGTAGACTTTCCCGACAATCGTTGTGGAACCATACGTTCCATCATCTCCAGGACTCAGAATGGAATCAAGGCCTGATTTTCCGTCATAAGTATGCACCGACTGATCCAAATAGTAAGGCGTATGCTCGGAACCCAGCGTATTGACGACCAGCGTTCCACCATAAAAATTGAGCGTGGCAACAGGTCGAGAACCGGTAAAATGGAGTTCCTGACCTTCCTGAACACCGACCGTTTCGGCAACGATCTTCCCCCCTGCTTGTTTCAGATTAAACGCAATTCCATCACCAACGATGTCT
>JAUNBK010000158.1 GCA_030527105.1 Planctomycetia bacterium | reverse complement strand
TTTACCAAATTCCCGTATTTTGCCCATTTGCGCAACATCAATTTGCAGGCACCCGGTTGGTCGTGGCAAACCCTCGGCGACTTATTATGCAAATTATACTCATCGTCGTTTATACTCGTTCTCCTATAAAATTCCCGTTTTACGCAGAGGTTTTGCGAGCCGTGGTGTGTAGCTCCAACGGCGGGCGAACGGGAAATTTCAACGCGAAGTATTTTAGATAGCCCCTTTAATCCGAAAGCCGTGCGGTCTCTCGTGCGCCGATTTGGCTACGCGAGGAAGGACGGGGTGTGGATTTCAACGCACAAAACTTGTGAGATCAACGCGCACTATGTCGTCGTCAACGTGTTGCCGGAGGAGAACCACGAGTATTTGTCGATCGAATACTCGCAGCATCCCGATCAGCTGCCGATGTTTCTCAAGGGCGCACCCGCAACGCCGCACGATGGGATCGTTTTTCCCGTCCGACAGCCTGCAGAACCGACGCTGGACACCCCCGCCGTCGGGGCGTCTTGCGCGGTCTCGATACGGGCGTTCTCGAGGAGCGCACATCGGGTTTCGCGCTAGTCTACAAGGGATTCATCAAGGTTCTCAACGATGGAACGCACCTCTTCAAGGCGTCGATTGATGGCGCGTATCAATTGAACATTGGCGACACTCCAATCTTGACGCGAGACGAATAAAAAGGAACCAAAATGCACTTCGGCGGAGCCTTTTGCGCGCGGGACAAGGGCGCGTCGCGGTGGATGTGCAGACGGAAGGACACACGATGAAAAAACTCACGCCCTACTTGTCTAGGCTGCAGCTTGCGACGAGCAATTGTAGTGAGAGCAAGGGTAGTGAGAAAGATGGAGTCTGCCGACTCGAATACGTCGGTCCGCTGCCGAGTGGGAAGACGTCGTTTTTCGCGAGAGCGACGTACGACGAAAACGTGACGATTGATTCCGACCCAATTTCGTTGGAGATCGCGCCCCCTCCGTGGACAAAAGCTGGGGCGTGCGGAATGTTGGTACGCAAGATGCGGAGTTTGGATTGTATCAAACGCTTTCGGATGAGAAAAATGAGGACTCATTCTCATTCTTTGACAACGGAATGCACACCGTGACGCGCGAAATGTCGGGAGATATCTCCTCGCCGGCGCAAGACGTGGAGCGACCTTTCGTTCCCGGGAGATTTCGACGGCGTTGGTCCCTCCGCCGTGTGTGGAGAGGCGGTTCAATTCGACCTGAAGAACCAGGAGATTCTCTACGTTGAGAGTGAGTCGCACGGCTTATTCCGCTCGGACGACGCCAACGCTCCCCAGCAGGCTCTCAAAAAGCGAAACGTGGGGGCTGGTTTGGAGCTTCCAAAGTCCCTCAGGCGATGGTCCGAGCTGCGGAATGATTGCCGTGTCGTCGGACTGGCGCGACGGGGAGATTTGGCACTTTGTCTCCGTCGACGGCGTCTACGTTTCGACAGACAGCGGCAAAACATTGAAAAAAGTGCTATAAAATCGCGTATTGCGCAAGTCTGCTCAACGCACTCCTCAGCGCTCTATTTCGCGGCGCAACGCCTCCCAAAGGGCGTCGAGCGACTGGGGAATTACGTTGACGCACGCAAGAACCGGCATGAAATTCGTGTCGCCATTCCACCGAGGAACAATGTGCCAATGCACGTGTCCCGGAAGACCCGCCCCCGCGACGGAACCAAGGTTGAGACCAACGTTGAATCCCTCCGGTCCCATCGTTTTTTCGAGAAGCGCAATCATTCGCACCATCGTTTGGGAGATTTCGAACATCTCGCCCGACGTGAGCATGTCGAGACGAGAACAATGTCTGCGTGGCGTGACGAGAAGATGCCCATTGTTGTACGGAAATTTATTCATAATGACGAGTACGTTCTCGCCCCTCAGGACGACGTGGCGCACTTTGTCTCTTTGGGGAGAATCCGCCGCCGCTTGGCAAATAAAGCAGCTCTCGTCCGCGCCGGGCAAAAAGTCCAACTTCGCGCAAGATTCCAGAGCATTTTCGCGCTCCGCCTCTTTTTTCTCGGCATTTCCCTCGTTTTCGTCCGACGCAATATACGCCATGCGCCAAGGAGCCCAAATTTCTTGATATCCCATTTTTCGCCAATCCTTTTTCGCTAGTTCTTTCGAACGTTTTTCTTTTCGGAGACACCCGCGGAACGGAATCAAACCATCGTTTCGCTCCGCTCCGACCATGTTGCGCTCTTTGCGCCCCAGCGTACCCTTCCGCCGAGGCTCCTACAATCATTAAATCGCGTTTTTTTGGAAGATTCTGAATCCAGAAGCCCAAAATTTGGAGAAAATTTCGGAATTTGGCTCAATTTTTTTCGCGAAGACGACATTTGTGGGTTATACTTGAGTATAGATGAGTGTGTTCTCCTTTATCGTGAGAAAAATTTCATTGAATGCCTTGAAATGAGGCACGGCACTAATCAAAGAGTATCAAAAGGTCGATACTCAAACGTACCTTCGGGAAATTTTTTATGGACGAAAAACTTTCCATTTTGTTTGTGGACGACGATCGACACGTCCTCGAATCCTCCGTCGAATGGCTTCGCTCGTTCGGGCACTCGGTTTTTGCCGCGTCGTCCCGCCAGGAAGCGCTCGCTCTCGTCGATAAAACGTCGTTAGATGCGGCATTTATTGATTTTCGCCTCGGAGCCGAAAGTGGTCTCGACTTGCTTCGCGAAATCCATAAAAAATCGCCAACGCTCCCAGTCGCGATGCTTTCGGGGTGCGCGACGATCGAAATCGCAATGTCGGCCGTCCATGCTGGCGCGGTGGATTTTCTCACAAAACCTCTTTTGGACAACAAAATTTTCGACGTCTTAAAGCGCGTCGCACAGAGCAAAACAACGCGGACGAGCCAGAAGATCAACGCGTTTCGTCACGCAATGGCGGGCGCGACGAAATGCCCGATTATTTCGCAAAATGCGCAAATGCTGCGCGTTCTCGAAATGGTGGATCGCATTGCCGACACGCGCGCCACAATTCTCATCACGGGGGAAAGCGGCACGGGCAAATCGATGATCGCTCGCGAAATTCACGCGCGCAGCCGCCGTTGCGACAAGCCCCTCGTCGAGGTTGCGTGCGGCGCGCTCCCTGAAGCACTCCTCGAAAGCGAGCTTTTTGGACACGCAGCCGGCGCTTTCACGGGAGCCACGGGCGAAAAAATCGGACGATTCCGCCAAGCCGACGGAGGATCGATCTTTCTCGACGAAATTGGCACCGCCTCCCCTGCCCTTCAGATCAAACTCCTGCGCGTTTTGCAAGAATTCGAGTTCGAACCCGTCGGGAGCGTGAAGACTCAGCGCGTCGATACGCGAGTTTTGTTGGCGACAAACGAGGATCTTTCCAAGCTGACGTCGCAAAAACGATTTCGAGAAGACCTTTTTTATCGAATTAACGTGATAAATATCGAAGTTCCGCCGCTTCGTACGCGACTTGAAGACGTTGCGCCGTTGGCGTCGTTTTTTCTCCAGAAGGTGTGCGAAGAAAACGATCGCGAAATTGAGGGTTTCTCGGAGGCTGCGTTGGAGAGGATGCGACAATATTCGTGGCCGGGGAACGTTCGTGAATTGCAAAACGTCGTTGAGCAATCAGCCTTGTTGAGCAAAAATCAGATTCTCCGCCCGGAGGATTTGCCAGCGCGACTCCGCCTGAGGGAGGGTGTTGGTCGAAGTGTCGAGATGAGGGACGCACACACCCTGCGTGAGGATTTTGACGCGCCCTCGTTTTCCTCCGCTGCGTCCGAAACTCAAGCCGCTCGGAGCGCGACGCTCAAAGAGTCTCTCCAAACCCCCGAGCGACAAATCATTCTCGACGCCCTCGAGGCTCATCAGGGTTCGAGAACGAAAGCGGCGCAATACTTGGGAATCAATCGCGTCACGCTGTACAAAAAAATGAAAAAGTTGCAATTATTGTGATTTTGTGACCCGCGTTTTGATCTTCGTTCTAACGTTGTTTTGAAAAAGCAACGAACGCGATCGTTGCCGCGCCGAGGGCGATCGAGGCAAGGAAGAGAAAAACGTGGCGCAGCTCCCTAAACGTCGCACCTTCCGGAAAAATGCACGGCAACGCTTCGATTCCGCGGCGCAATGGATTGATGACGACCGCTTTTTGAAACAACGTCGGCATGGATTCAACTGGCGTCGCCATCCCCGAGAGAAGTGCGAAAGGGACAATGACGATGAATATTCCGAGAAGCGATTGTTGCAAATTTTGTGTCAAACTTGATATAAAAAGCCCTAAAGAAATTGAAGCAGAGAGAAACGTTATCAAAAGCGCCGCCAAAAGCACCTCCCACGGCGCAAATGGAGTCATTCGAAGCTGCTCGAAGGTCCCATCCTCGCGCTCGCGTGCTATCGACAGCGCGCTTATCATCAGGACGTCGATCAGCGTGATTATACCACTTCTCCTATAAAATCCCCGCAAAAGTCACACGGACTTTTTGACGATAGAACCAGTATACCACACTTTGCGAAGGGGGTCAAGGTCGGAAGATGGGAAATTATCGATTATCAAAAAAAGATTCGAACGAATTGCGCCACACGCACAAAAAAGCGAAGGAAAAATGACTGGCGGACAGAATCAAAGCCGTTTTTCTGCTCGGGTGTGGCTGGTCTGTCGGCAACGTGGCGGAGGTTCTGATGATGGACGAAAAAACCGTCCGCAACCATTTCCAAACGTGGGAATCAGGTGGCGTTGACGCCCTAAAACAAAGGCTGTATCGTGGTCGCGTAGCACGTCTGACTTAAGTACAGAAAGAAGGGTTGTCGACGTGGTTGGACGAAAATCTGTGCCTGAACGTGGGCGAAATTCTGCAATATTTGAGAAAAATGTACGGTGTTTTCCTCTCTCGCTCGCACCTGTGTAGATTGTTGCGCGAACTCGGCTTCGTGTACAAAAAAACCGAAACATGTGGCAGAATATCGTCAACTCCGTGAAAACGCGAGCGCAAACGAGGTTTTTTACTTCGGCGATGGCTGCCATCCGCGACACAACAGCCTCCCGGCGTACGG
>JAUNBK010000157.1 GCA_030527105.1 Planctomycetia bacterium | reverse complement strand
CTTTTGAGAGGAAATATTTTTGAAAATTTGTTTCCTCTCAAACTCCCCTTTAAAAAACTTTTAAAATGCTCACTCCGTTCGCGAATCAGCCCCAACCCACCAGAGCCAGAACGAAGCAAAGCATAGTTCGGGATGAAGTGCCGAGGGAGTCTGCGATTCGCGGGAATCGGTCATCGTTTCCCGAGCGTCATCTTGTCAGAAGACGCGAAAAAGTTCTTCAGGATCAATATGGGCGCTGGATCATTCCCCCTTTTTTAGCTCTTTTGCCCACGTGTCCTTGAGCGTCACGGTGCGGTTGAACACCATTTTCTCCTTGGTCGAATCGGGATCGCAACAAAAATAGCCGATTCTCTCAAATTGGCACCGATAGCCGGGTTCAACGGACGCCAACCCCGGCTCCAACTTACAGTTTGCAAGGACTTCGAGCGAGTTGGGATTGATATAATCCTTGAAATCGCCCTCCATCTCGGCAGCCGAAGGAACCGTGAACAAATTGTTGTACAACCGGACTTCCGCGTCGATTGCGTGGGGCACGGAGACCCAATGGATCGTTCCTTTCACCTTTCTAGCGTCGGGAGAGACGCCGCCGCGAGTCTCAGGGTCGTAGGTGCAGCGCAGCTCGACGATATTCCCTTCCGCGTCCTTAACGACTTCCTCACACTTAATGAAATACCCCCATCGCAAGCGGACTTCCTTGCCCGGCTGGAGTCTGAAGTACTTTTTCGGCGGATTCTCCATGAAATCGTCGCGCTCGATGTACAACTCGCCAGAGAACGGAATCTGCCGCGTCCCATCTTCTGGGCACTCGGGATTATTTACGGCTTCAAGGTACTCTACCCTGCCCTGCTCCCAGTTGGTGAGCGTTACTTTGAGCGGGTTGAGCACTGCCATCACGCGTGGCGCGGTTTGATTCAGATGTTCCCTCAAACACGCCTCCAGCAGCTGCAAGTCGACAACCCCTTCGATTTTGCTGATGCCGACTTTCTCGCAAAACTTTCGAATCGACTCCGGCGAGTAACCACGGCGTCGCAATCCGGAAATGGTGGGCATTCGCGGATCATCCCACCCACTCACGCGTCCTTCTTCAACCAGCTGCCGAAGTCGACGCTTGCTCATCACAGTGTAGGTCAGATTCAACGGCGCAAACTCAATCTGTCGCGGGTGATAAATCTCCAACTCCTCGCAAAACCAATCGTACAGCGGGCGGTGGTTCTCAAACTCCAACGTGCAGAGGCTATGCGTGATGCGCTCGATCGAGTCGCTTTGCCCGTGCGTAAAATCGTACATGGGATAGATGAGCCATTTGTCGCCGCTGCGATGATGGTGCGCGCGCATGATGCGATACATGACGGGGTCGCGCATGTTGATGTTCGGCGACGCCATGTCGATTTTTGCGCGGAGCGTTTTGGAGCCGTCTGGGAACTCGCCGTCCCTCATGCGCGTGAACAAGTCGAGATTTTCCTCGACACTTCTATTTCGATACGGACTCTCAACCCCCGGCTCGCGCAACGTCCCGCGCGTCTGGCGAATTTCTTCCGCCGACAGGTCGCAAACATACGCCTTGCCCTTTCGAATCAACTGAATCGCCCACTCGTAGAGCTGGTCGAAATAGTCGGACGCGAAGAGGATTTTGTCCCACTCGAACCCGAGCCAACGGACGTCCTCCTGAATGGAACGCACATATTCGTCCTCTTCTTTGCTTGGGTTGGTATCGTCGAAACGCAAGTTGCATTTTCCTTGGTACTCCTGCGCTATGCCGAAATTGAGGCAGATGGACTTCGCGTGTCCGATGTGCAGATAGCCATTTGGCTCAGGGGGAAATCGAGTTTGAATTTGGGAATGTTTTCCGGAAGCCAAATCCTCTTCGACAATTTTCCGGATAAAATCGCGCGACGTGCTGCCGCCAGCATTTGAGGGAACGTTTGACATATTTTTGTCCACAAATGGTAATCAAAATTTTATAAAAACCTCCTGTGATTATATCCTCTCGGCAAAATAATAAAAGGGGGGGAACGAACCTTGCCACCTTCTGGGGTGCCTTCAAATTTCTGTTGCGCGTTTAGACAAAATGCAGGGAGTTGGTAAAACTTGCGTGTGCTTCAAATTTTGGTGGTGAGACCACCCGAGCCGTGAACGGAGCGAAGCGTATTTCTGGATGAAGCGCCGAGGGATTTTGTCATCCGTCTGGAGAATCTCTAACGCGAATTTTGGTGTCTAACCCGCTGGATTGGGCGTCAAACGATTCTCCCACCGTCTGGACTACAGGCTACGTCCGGCTCCCGGTCGTACCGGGCGGGCGACGCCTTCCGTTCCCGGCTCCGTAAAATCTCGAATGCAAACTTTTTTTGAGGGTTCCCCCAAACACGACGTATTTATATACTCGTTCTCCTTTAAAATTCTCGTTTGCGCGACGTTTTGCGAGCCGTGGTGCGTAGCTCCGACGGCGGACGGAACGGGAAATTTCAACGCGAAGTATTATATACTCAATCGCATTTAAATTTCCGTTTTTGCGCCGAGAATTTGGAAATTTTCGGTGATTAGCGTACGCAGGTCGGGCAAATACCGTTTTCGATGTCGAAAGAAGTTTCGGCACGCCCTGAAAAAGTCGAAAAAATCAGAAATATATCGATTGTAGAGTGCTTTTTTCTTGAAAAATCGCCATATTCGCGCGATCGAATTCAGGTTTGGCAAATATGCAAACAAAAAACAAATGCGCACGTTGGTTTTGATTAAGAATTCGCACAAAAGTTTGAAATGATAATATCTTGCGTTGTCTACGAATACGTGAATGTTTGTTTTTTGAATCGTGGCGTTAAACCAATTTTTTGAAAAGCTCAATCGTCGTCTGCGCGTTGATCGTTGCGGGAAATGTAACGCAAATTGCCAGTGTTTCGATGTTTGTGATACCATTAATATTGATATATTGACACGAACAATTCGATTTTAGTTCGCATTCAACGCCCCGCCGTATGCAGCCGTATGCCAAGAGGCTGTTGTGTCGCGGATGGCAGCCATCGCCGAAGTAAAAACCTCGTTTTCGCCCGCGTTTTCCCAGAGTTGACGATATGCTGGCACATGTTTCGGTTTTTTGTACACGAAGCCGAGTCCGCGCAACAATCTGCACATGTGCGAGCGAGAGAGGAAAACACCGTACATTTTTCTCAAATATTGCAGAATTTCGCCCACATTCAGGCACAGATTTTCGTCCAGCAAGGTCGACAATCTCTCTTTTTGTACCGAAGTCAGACGCGCCACGCGACCACGATACAGCCTTTGTTTTAAGGCATCAACGCCACCTGATTCCCACGTTTGAAAATGGCTGCGGACGGTTTTTTCATCCATCATCAGAACCTCCGCCACGTCGCCGACAGACCAGCCATACCCGACTAGAAAAACGGCTTTGATTCTGTCCGCCAGCCATTTTTCCTTCGTTTTTTTGTGCGCGTGACGCAATTCGTTCAAATTTTTTCTGTTAATCGATAATTTTCCATCTTCAAGCCTTGACTCCATTCGCAATGTGTGGTATACTGATCTTATCGTCAAAATGTCAGTGTGACTTTTGAGGGAATTTTGTTGGGGAAGGAGTATAGTCACGGTTTTACTTGACGACCTATTTTGGTTATGGTATAGTAGTGCACGCTCTGTTAGAGTTTCAACGGTTTCGTAAATTTTCAGCAGAACGTTTCGACCGTTCGTTGGGCGAATCTGTGTTCGCTAAATACTAGCGGCTGTGCCTTCTCAATTGTTGGAGGGCGTACGCAAGAAATTGGCACGCCATGAAATTTGTTCAGACGAGTGAAACACGAGAGGAATCGAGATGAAGTATTATTGTATGATAGGCGAACACGTTTCAGGTCCCTTTTCGCAAGAAGAGATCAACGAGCTGATTCGTCGTGGCGAACTGTCTGGGGAGAGTATTCTCCGCACTCAAAGAGGGGATGCGCCGATCAAAAACCACCCTGAATTTCAAATGTTCCTAAAATTGCAGAATCCGCCTCCGAGGCTCCCGCAGAACCCTCAAGGAAAGGATTATGTGCCGGAACGAAAGTGGGAACCACCTGCGTTTCTTTCGTTCATTCGGTGGTACGCCTTGCTGTATCCTCTCCTCACGATCATTTCTTGGGCTGCGATGATGGAGATCGTTGACAACGCTTGTTTAAATACCAGAAGCTTTGAGAAATCTGCCGTTTTGCCTTTTGTTGTAGATTTGATTTTTTGCGTATGGGTGTGCCGCGGAGGAGCGCAAATCTCTCGCCGACCTCGAGGCGGACTTTGCTCTGTCGGCTGGGGACTATTCCTCTACATGATCATCGGGACAGTACTCGGAATGCAGGAAGGCAGCTTCACAAACACCGTGAGCCTTGCGCTTAATTCCACAGATGAAGGCGTTGCCCTTCTGGTATTTGGTTTGTTGTCAGGCATTCTGGAACTCATCATCGTTCTTTATGCCCTCTTCGTCTCACACTCGTTCCCGGAAAAAGTGGAGTAGACACAAACACAAGCGCGCCGTTCTCTCAAACGCGGCGCGCTCCGTGGCGCATTCTGGGGATAGCGCGAAAACTACATGCTCATCATCATAACAAGACTCGGGATGGAACCAAGGAGCTTCGTCACTCCCTCCTCGCAACGCACCTCGAGTGAGACGGAGGTCTCGTCGCAATCTCCCGTCACGACAATCTTGTTCTCGGGAACCGATTGGAGGATCGGATCGCCTACGCCTCGCAACCCTCCAAGAGTGAGTGGACGCGCGGAGATTTGCCAGTGCCGTTTGAGGTGTCCCGATACGAGAGGTTTTCGTGGGCAAATTTCTTTAGGGCGTGTTCACATAACAATTCGAGTTTTTCTGCGTAAAAACCGATAAAGGGGACATGAAACTTACGCGAAAACGGTTGCAAGTGGCGGCGTCTGCCGAAGGAATTTGGCAACTGCACACCGTGTACATGCGGATGCGGCGATGGGCTGAAAATGGCGTTGGGTGCTATTTTCAAGGCGCTGCACGAGGAATTTCTCGTCGACGTGGATTTGTCTGTG
>JAUNBK010000156.1 GCA_030527105.1 Planctomycetia bacterium | reverse complement strand
GCGACGAAAACCCTTCAGACGACGGAAAAATCGTTCCACCTCATTGCGCCGTTTGCAATTTTTTTGTCGTATCGCCACGATTTTTGACGGTTCGTTTTGGGCGGAACCACCGGCACGAAACCCTGTGTACGAGCGGTTGTTTTTGCCGTTTTGAGACTTCCGAAAGTGGCGACCATCCGGTGTTTCGAGCAGCTCACGACCTTGCGGCGCGTCGTGTAAGTTGCCTCGCGAAATGCTGTAAACCACGGGCGTCACGGCATTTGCGACAATCATGTGGATTTTTGTGTTTTTCCCGCCGCTGGTTTTTCCGATGGACTGAGGCCCCTTTTTTTAAGCGCGCCCGTGCCGTCGAGTACTGTCCAGCGACAGCACAGACAAATCCACGTCGACAGAAATTCCTCGTGCAGCGCCTTGAAAATAGCAGCCAACGTGCCGTTTTCAGCCACATACAGCAGCGCATTCACGAAGTCCAACTGGTCAATTCGCACGTTTCCCCGCACTTTCGGCAGGCACGGCTGAATTTTTTTGAATTGTTTTCGCGTAAGTTTCATATCCCTTTTATCGGCTTTTACGCAGATAAACTTGAATTGTTATGTGAACACGACCTGGTAAAAATGGCGCGTCTCGGTGGGTGTGGTTTTCGTGATGCGTCGATTGAGGGCATCGTAACGATATTCTGCGACGAGAGTTCCTTCGGGTTTCGCGGCGCGAACGAGACGGTTTCACATTGTAGCATATCGGATGTTACTGAAAAATACAAGGGGGGCTGGCTTCCACTGCGGATGTCGTGTCTCCACCTCCACTTCGCTGCGGTCAACAAACTCGCGATGGGAACGGAACGGTGTTCTGAGGGGAAGTGGTGGGAATAGAGTTGATTCTCATTTGAATTTCAGTTTCTCGGCCTCGTGGAAAGCCAGAAGTACGAAGTTACGAAAGCTCCTGAAAATTCAAAAGCGAGGTAGTGTATTACCGTTTATATGGAATCTCGCCACCTTTCTTATACTCTGAACGAAGATTTGAATACTCACTTAAAATTCTATACGACTTTTCAGAAGTTCCGATAGCAACCCACACTCCATATCGTATGTTTATCAGGAAACATTTTTTGTATATTGGTAATACAAAAAGAGAATCTCCATTAACAAAGAAAGTTTCTTTGAGCACAAGTTGGCTAAAATGCTCGATTGTTTGGCAACTTCCCAGTTCCGTTACCTTCACGGTATCATGCTCAATAAACACAGTTCGGATAGGATATCGAACATCGTAAAACAACATGCACCGCAATAAAAATGGAAAGGCAAACACGACATGAAAAAATGCGATAAATGCCAGAAAAACATCGAAATAAAAGGGACAGAGATTTCCTCCGCCCAGGAAATTTATCAAAAACAGAATTAAGTACACGACACTTAGGAACAATAAAGCTGAAAAAAACCAAGGTTTGGGGCAAACGTCTTTCAAAAAAACTTCTTCCAAAAACATTGCGCCATGCAACTTTGTATGTTCGTACAAATTAGGAGCCTTTAACTCTAATATGTCGTCAGGATATGAGTTGCCATCGAAGATTTCCATAAATAATCCTCATTCTTTAATATAAATACTGATGCGGTTAATCAAAGAAACATTTTGAGAACCGTCAAGGTATCCTGCATTACTGATTATACTCATCGTCGTTTAAAATTCCCGTTTTGCGCGACGTTTTGCGAGCCGTGGTGCCAAGCTCCGACGGCGGACGGAACGGGAATTTTATACGAGAACGAGTATATTTTCTCTCGTGCAATGCATGCAGACAAGTCAAAAAGTCCTTCGGGGTCTTGTAACAAATTGGGCAGGTTAATGACGTAACGATATTGGCTTACGTCATCTCCGCCATATACCATCGGATCCCGTTGTATGAAACGACCTAAAAAGTTTGAGTAAAACCGGTTACGATACAACATCAAACCTGTCTCCACGTCGAGAACCTGCCCGGTGAAGGTGCGCGGGGTGAAATTGCCGTCGTTGATGTTGAGGTGACCGAAGGCGTTGTAAGTGTAGCGTTCGGCGGGGATTCCGGTGGAATCGACGAGGGCAACGACGTTCCAGTTGGGGTCGGTGAGGGGGTAAAGCGTTTGGGAGTTTTGGGGGCGACAGATGAGGTCGTCGATGTAGCGAATGCCCCAAAGGTAGTGAGTGTTGGGAGTTGGGGAGGTGGCGACGTATTCGGTGAGACACTGCCAGTTGCGGTTGTAGTAAAAATAGCGCGTTTCGGTGGGTGTGGTTTTCGTGATGCGTCGGTTGAGCGCGGCGTAACGATATTCTGCGACGAGAGTTCCATCGGGTTCCGCGACACGAACGAGACGGTTCCAAGCGTCGAAGGTGAAGTCGAAACCGGGAATCCGCGTCATGTTGCCGTTGGGGGCGGAATCGTGGTTCGCGAGTTGGTGTGGCGCAAAATGTCCCATCCTCCCGAAAGAACGTTCGTTCCTGCGAGAGTGGCGGCGCGGCGGAAATTGTGTGCGGAAAGTCTTCATAATCGTTAGTGTGTCGGATGTTACTGAAAAATACAAGGGGGTCAGCACGAAAATGGGGGGGATCAAACCTCCTGCCTCCCCTGCGAATCGTACGATCCGCACCATTCCACCTGCCTCCACTGCGGATGTTGTGCCTCCGCCCCGGTCAACAAACTCGCGATGAATCCGTCAAATGGAGCTTTCCTCTTGAAAAACAAGAAGCACCATTTTCCAATACGCCTGATTTTCCCGCTCGCACTTCCGAATGTGCACAACATCACTGGATGTATATGGGTACATAAAACCATCGATCATAACGGTTTTCAATTGTTTTATTTCTTTCTGCAAGTCATTTTCTGAACAGGAAATGCACAAAGAAAGTGTTTTGTAATAGTTTTGATAATGCACGCACAAATTCTCACGATTGTTCGCACTGAAATCCGAATGTTTCCGAATCGTCTCGGCAAAATTTTCGAACATTGGATATTGCGGATTCGCGTAAGGAAAAATAAAATTCCCACGAACCCATGGGTAGAACCACTCCTCCTCAAGAGCTAGGGTCGCAAGGATCGACTTCGAGGTTGTATGAAGCTGCAAAAGCTCGGCATACAGATATTTCTTTTGTTCTGGGGTAAAATCTTCACGATGAAGAAACAGGAAAAAAAGACCTGACTCCTCCATTTTCCACTGAATAGTTTTTCCTGACAGCGTCGCCGCGTTCCCCACATGCCGCGCAAGCCGAAATGCAGTTAAAATGTTCGAAACGGCATCCTCTGGGTTCCTCTCCTCCATGGATTTGCGCGCATTTGCCAAAAAACACTGCGACATAAAATTCAAAGAAACGAGAACCTCAATATCGGTAAGAATGCCATCTTCCTTGAATGGAAACCGCCACTGACAGGATTCAAGCTTTGCCGCCTGAGAAATTTCACTCATTTCGTCTTCTAGTGCAGAAAGAACGTTATTCAATGATGGCAGAAGTTCGGCGGAAACATCTTTCCAATTTTCCTCCTCTTCTGGAGTAAACAGTTCCATGATATTTTGACCATTGAACTTGAAATTGTGGTAAATTGCAGCCGCATCGTTCGACAAACGTTCGTTTGGGTCTTGACCAAGAACGTCGCTGATAAAAGCGAAAAGTAAAAGGCAAAATATCGTCTTTTGCATGATAATTCTCCGATTGGCAAATAATTATTGCTGATAAAATTTCAAAAAAACATTAGGATGTAAAACCGTCTCCGAAAGATTCACAGTATGTTTTACAAATCGTACCACCCATTTCAACGGCTTCTTTGCACATTTTTTTATGAAGTTTTGGAAGTGCATTGCAAAATAATTTTGCTTTTTCCGCGTCGTCACAGGCTTCCATACAGTCACAAAACTTTGGTGTTGGGAATATTTTATAATACTTCGCGTTGAAATTTCCGGTTCCGTCCGCCGTTGGAGCTTGCGCACCACGGCTCGCAAAACGTCGCGCAAAACGAGAATTTTAAACGACAATGAGTATATCCTCTTCATTTCCCAAATAATAGGGTTCTGAAAAACTCTTGGTTTCTTCGCAGTCCTTATACCGCCAGCCCCAAAACCCTTTCGGTGCCTCATCGGCATAGCTTACAACCTTACCTTTGGCACGTGACGTTGGTAAATCAGAACAATCGTGAACGCCTCCAGCAGTATTATGATGATTTTTAACCGTACAACTGTATTGGCAATATTTTATGTTTCTTGGTTGGATAGTTCCCGCAAGCGTACATTCATACACTACCATACATCCCAGTCCCCAAGAGTCTGTCATACCAGATGAAGCATTGAAAACGTATCGATACAGTGTGTTTTTATCATCCTTATATCCTATCGGATCTCTGGTGAGGAAGCGACCTGAAGTCGGGGAATAAAACCGGTTACGATACAACATCAAACCTGTTTCCGCGTCGAGAACCTGCCCGGTAAAGGTACGTGTCCAAGCGTAATTTGAAAATGAGCGCGGGGTGAAATTGCCGTCGTAGATGTGGAGTTTGCCGAAGGCGTTGTAAGTGTAGCGTTCGACAAGAGTTCCGGTGGAATCGACGAGGGCGACGACGTTCCAGTTGGGGTCGGTGAGGGGGTAAAGCGTTTGGGAGTTTTGGGTGCGGCAGAGAAGGTCGTCGACGTAACGCAAGCCCCAAACGTAGGTTGTGTCGGGAGTTACGGAAGAATTGGCGTATTCGGTGAGGCACTGCCAGTTGCGGTTGTAGTAAAAATGGCGCGTTTCGGCGGGGGTGGTTTTCGTGATGCGTCGGTTAAGCGCATCGTAAGTGTAGGTGGCGGCTGGGGTTCCGTCGGGGGAAGCGACGCAAACGAGGCGATTCCAGGCGTCGAAGGTGAGGTCGAAACCGGGAATCCGCGTCATGTTGCCGTTGGGGTCGGAATCGTGGTTCGCGAGTTGGTGTGGCGCAAAACGTCCCATCCTCCCGAAAGAACGTTCGTTCCTGCGAGAGTGGCGGCGCGGCGGAAATTGTGTGTGCAAAATGGTCACAATCGTTATACTCATCGTCGTTTAAATTTCCGTTTTGCGCGACGCTTTGCGAGCCGTGGTGCGTAGCTCCGACGGCGGACGG